>JAQTVK010000042.1 GCA_028706795.1 Candidatus Omnitrophota bacterium
TCGTCAACCTCGGGGTCCTCTCGACGCGGATGTTGTCGAAATAGATGTTCCCCTTCGCCTCGGTGTCTTCGGCATACATTATGAACATTATGCGCCACGCGATCGTGCCTGCCCTGGGCGCGTAATTGTATTGCCAGTTGCTGGTCGGCGACTTGAAATCTTTCTCATGGATATTGAAGGTCACGTCCTTGTTGAGCCCCTTTTTTATCGTCTCGGTCGCGCTCTCGATGAATTCGTCGGTATAAAGGACGAGGGCCAGCTCGAACGGCGGGCCGTCGTTATAGATGTCAACGATGAGCTTCTTCGTCGAATCGAGGTCGATAGCCGATTGTTCCCTTTCGAGGACGAGTCCCTTGGGAGGGTTCTGCTTGCCTTCTGGCCCAAATTCGACCTTGAAGCATTTCTCGCCTTCGGTCTTATTATCAGGGACGATGGTCAGTCTCGCCGCATCACCCCATTGGGCTAAACTCCAGAGGTGCTTGGCTTCAAGGCCGTCCCACAAGACGGTCTCGGTCTCGGCGGCGTAAACGTGGTTTACGATCGCCAGCATAGACATGATAAATATGACACATAATGGCTTTTTCATTGCTTTTTCGCCCTCCAGGCAGCACCGATTATTCCCGCGTCTTCTCCGAGTTCCGCGGGCACTATCCTGACCCCTTTAAACGATTCTTTCAAAGCTCTTTCTTTTGCCGCTTTTCTTATTTTAGCAAAATATTTTTCCCCTGCCTTCGCCATCCCCCCGGCCAGAACTATCACTTCCGGGTCGAGCGCGTTTATTATATTGGCTACCGCAGCGCCGAGATATACGGCCGTTTCATCCACGATCCTGCGCGAAACCTTGTCGCCTTTCTCTGCCGCTTTATATATATCTTCGGCGGTCATTTTACCGGCGGCCTTCCTGCGCCTTTCTACGGCCGTGGCCGAAGCGTACATCTCTATGCAGCCCTTGTTGCCGCAGCCGCATTTAGGGCCGTTAAGATCTATCGATACGTGGCCCAGCTCCGAAGCGAACCCGCCTTTCCCGGTCCATAATTTCCCATTGAGGACGATGGCGCTCCCTATCCCGGTGCCGAGCGTCAACAGGACCATGCTTGAAGCCTTGCGGCCGGCGCCGTTCATCGCTTCGCCGAGACCGGCGCAGTTGGCATCGTTCTCAACGGCTACCGGCAGGCGGAACTTTTTTTCAATTATCTTTTTTAACGGCACCCTCCGCCAATCCGGGAGATTGGGAGGGGAAAGCACTATGCCTTTTTTGCTGTCCAGGGGGCCGGGGCAGCCGACCCCTATGGCTTTTATTCTGACCCCCGATCCGGCGATCGCTCCGGCGATAGCGTCAAACAGGCGCGAGATCACTTTTTTCCTGCCCTGCTCTTTGAGCGTCGGCATGCGGTATCTCGCGATCACTTTACCCCGCCCGTCTACTATGCCGAAGCGGATATTCGTCCCGCCTATATCTATTCCGAGATAATTGCTTATAGCGGCTTCCTCTTTCCCTTCAAGGCGATATCGACCAGGTCGTCTATCTTAGCCGTCGCGACGCACATGACCGTATCGGCGCCGCCGTAATATATCTTCACTGTCCCGTCCGGTTCAGGGATCGCGCCGCAGGTAAAGACTACGTTATGGACATAACCGACCCTTTCGAACATCTCGTCAGGGCTGAGTATGAACTGGTCTGCGATACCCAGCACCTTTGCCGGGTTCTTGAGGTCATGCATTGCGACACCCAACCTGTACGTCATTCCGTCCATTGTCCATGTTACGCCGTGATAGATGCTCAGCCAGCCCTTCTTCGTCTTGATGGGCGGAGCCCCTGCGCCTATCTTGTGGTCCTCCCAGATATGGTTGCCGTAAGGAAGCATTATGAGCTCCTGTTCGCCCCAGTGTATGAGGTCGGGCGAATAAGAGATCCAGATGCCCTGGCGTCCGACGTTCGGCCGCTCGAAACGGCAGTATTTCCCGTTTATCTTTTCGGGAAACAGGACCGAGTTGCGGTAGTCGATGGTCGTCGTCATCGCAACGCGCTCGAACTTCTCAAAATTCTTCGTCTTGGCGAGCCCTATCCTCATCCCGATGCCCGAATAGCAGCTGTAGAAGAAATAATAAGTGTCGCCGATCTTGGTGATCCTCGGGTCTTCGATACCTTTCTGTTCGTAGAACGCGAACGGCCCTGTCGTGGCCGGGACCATCACCGGTTTCGGACGCACGGTAAAATTGTATCCGTCGTCGCTCTCTGCGAGACCTAATACGCTGTTGCCGTTGAGCAGGAGAACCCTGAGCAGGAGGATGTACTTGCCTTTATATTTCGCGGCGCCGGAATTATAGACGCATTCGCACGGGTAAGGCATATCCTCTTTCGTTATTATCGGGTTCTTTTCATACTTCTTGCATACGAATCTCATTTTTGGCCCCTCCTTATTCCGTTTTAGAATACCACAGTTTGACTACATCAGACGCCGGTTTATTCTGGATATTGAACCCGCGGTCCGTGCTCCCGCCCATCCTTTCATTCGTCCCCCAATACCACCAATACATCCCGTAAAACCACGGCTTGTCCCAAAAGGCCTCGAGCATCGCGGTATAGCAGTCGCCCTAGAGTTGGAGGTCGACCTCCCTGCCTAGTTGGTGTTCCCACGGCGCCTTGGCCGCGCCGGATGAGCTCTTGTACCCCACCTCGGTAAGGACGACCGGCTTGTTTATCCTCTTCTGCCACGCCTCGATCTCCGGCATATATTTCTTCCATCCTTCGCGGAGGTCGTCAATCGTAGGTTTATCTTTATCGGAGAGCGGGAAATAAGCGTCGAGGCCGGCATAATCGAGCTTGTCCCAGAACGTGATATTCTGGTATTCCTCGTTCCAGTTGGCCGCGTATGTTATCGGGCCGGTGTAGACTTTCCTGACCTCGCTTATCACGTATTTGTCCCAGAGCTCGCCTTTATATGTGGCCGGGGCGGTCAACTCGACGCCGACGCAGAATAGCTCGACGCCGTTCTCTTCCGCCAACGCGGCATAATGGACGATGAAATTCCCGTAACTCTTGAACCACGCTTCCCAATCCGCGTCGTTATTGAACTGCACCTCTCCGCGCCAATACCCGCTTTTGACCAGGTCGAGGTGGGGTTTGAGCATCACCTTGAGGCCTAGATCATGCGCCTGCCTAATGGCATGCGCGAGGCTCTCATCGGTAGGCGTATACGCCCCCGCCCTTATCTCCGTGCTGTTATAGTCGTTCTGGTACCATGTCGTCACTATGGCTATATATTGGCATCCTAATGACGAAAGTCTTGACATCGATAAGTCGGAAAAACCCTTGCTATATGCTACCCTGTCCCACGTCACATATGTTATGCCTTTTTGGAATTGCGGGAAAGAAGGCCTTTCTATTTTTTTATGTTTTTTTGCGGGCGCCGGAGGAGTTGCGGGCGCGGCCGGAGCAGGCGAAGATATAGGCTGCACGGGCCCTGTCCCGGCACTAGCCTCGACCTTGACATCGGGTTGCGTCCGGCTCTCGGGTTTTTTAGTCCCCTTCAGGCTGAATAAATATCCCGCCAAGAAAGCGAGGATTATAAGTGCGACGATTATCAGTTTATTGCGAAAAGACATATTATTATCTCCTTAGGCTGCGATTTAAGTACTGCCGGGGACGCTGGATCGGCAGCGCCCCCGGCCATACCGCTTATTCTACCCTTATGTTGTCGATGTATATCTTGCCTTTCCAGGCAGTCCTGTTGTCTTCAACCCTGACGCCCACTTTCCTGACGTCTTTCCTGAAGCTGTCATCTACAACCGTATTCTTCCAGTCTTTGCTGCCCGGCTTGAGATCAGCCGTTATCGTCGTGACCTGTCCCGGGGTAAGCGGGATCGTCTTGCCCATTTCGACCCACTTCCAGTCTTCGCCGACGGTAAGGATTATCTTGCCCTTAAGCCCGGCAGGCGCATCCTTCGGGATATAGACATCGGCCATTATCTTGCCGTATGGTGCCCAATCGTAGTAATCCTCGATCTCGACATACGCGCCTGACCATTTTTTATCCAGGAACTCGCTGGTCACGGCGAGAGACTTCTTGCCTTCAGAAGCCCAATCAGAAGATACCGCGATCTCCCTCGCGATGCTGTCCTCTTTCTCCAACGCCCAATCGGGTATGCGCCAGCCATCCGTGTCCTTCTCAAAGCCGAAGAGCACGGCCCCGGCCGCCCTGCATACGCCGGTAGATGACAATAACAAAAACGCAAAAAGAACCACCGCCAACTTTTTCATTTCAACTTCCTCCTTTCCCTGCCTTTTACTTAGCCGCCTTATACCAGCCGGCCAAAACCTTTTCGGCCAACTTGCCCTTGATCGTGTACCCGAGCGGACTCTCGATATCCTGCGGAAACACGCACCACCAGTAAAGGCCCCTGAACCACACCCGTTTTGTCATGACCGTCATCAATGCGTCCAGACAGTCAGCTTGCTCCTTTTGGCTCTCGGCCTTCGATGGCACCGTCCACGGGGTCTTTCCTGTCCCCTCGGCGCTGGTATATCCGGCTTCTGTAAATATCACCGGTTTACTTATTCCCCTCTTCCCGAAAAAACCTTCCATATCTTTGGCTTCCTTCTCCCACGCCGCGATCAGCTCTGCCTTCGCCGGATTGGCTTTCGAGGCAAGGGGGAAATATGCGTCTATGCCGACAAAATCCAGTTCGTTCCAGAATGGGACCTCTTTATATTCACTCCAGTTCGCGGCGTAGGTTATGGGCCCTTTATAAGCATCCCTGACGGCCTTTATTATCTTCCTCCAGTTCCCTTCCCATTTCATCGGGGTCCCGGAAAGCTCTGTTCCGATGCAATAAAGTTCCACGTTGTATTTCGCCGCCATCTTCGCGTATTTTAAAATAAATTCCTCGTAATTCCTGAACCACTCCTCTTCCCCGGGGATATCACCGCGGAACTCGTCGGTCTGGACATCTATGTGGGGTTTGAGCATAACTTTGAATCCCAGCGAATGCGCCTTATTTATCGCGTGCGTCAATGCTTCGTCGACCGGCGTCCTGCCTCCCTCCGGGCTCTCCGGGTAGATTTTCATAGATTCGAGCGTATCCTGGTACCATGTAACGATAAAACAGACATGGGTCACGTTTATGGTCTTCAGGTACTCCAGCATCGTGTCGGATTCTTTTGCCGCGAGGTCGCTTTCGTTATAAGAGGCGTAGTTTACGCCTTTCTGGAACTCGGCCGCGGTTACAGGCCCCGGAGAATGGACCGGTTCTTCCATCGTAAGTCTAATGACTTCCCTGGGTTTGCGGTCCGGGAATACCTGCTCTATCGGCTTATCTTCCGGGTTGAGCCCTTTAGGGCCGTAGACTTCCCATTCCCATATAGAGATGCCCCAGTTGGGATTAGACCTCTTGAGGCCGACAAGCTTAAGATAACGAGCCGTGATCTGGGGGATGCCGATGATATCGGTGCCGCCGTGCCTGTTCTTGAGGATCATCACCGATTTCCATTGTTTCGCGTCATCCGAGACGAGCAATTCATATTCCGTGGCGTAGGCGCGTTCCCAGCAGATCGCCGTCTTCGTGAATGTCTTCGGCTTCCCGAAATCGTAAAATATCCACTCTCCGTCCTTCCCCATCGCCGGTGCCCAGCGCGTATTGAAATCCCCGTCGGCTACGGCCATCGGGTTCGGCTCAGGCGCCCACTCTGAATCGTCGAAAGACGAGGCGACCGCGGCGGCAGGCTTGATGTATACAAGATCCTCGCATATCTCCTCGGCGAGAAGGCCCGGGTTAGCCGAGACCAGCATCGAGGCCAAAGACAAGAATATCATCAAACCGAGATTTTTATATGTCATATGATTTTCCCGCGAGTCAGTTCCTGACCTTCAATTTACCCCACTGCGTGGCATCATCTTCCTTTTGCCCGGACCATATCATATGCTTCCACTCGCCGCTCGCGGAATCCTTGTCCGAGAGCGAGAAATTGACCCCGAGGACCCTACCATCTTTCAGCTCGAGGCCGTTTACCGCGCGTATCGGTATGGCCGCCTCGATGACGTATCCTCCGTCGGTTCCTTTCGATATTTTGGACGCGGTTTTTATCGCATCGGCAAGCGGCTTTGTATTTATGTTCCTGTAGACGTAAACGCCGGGCCGGCCGTCCTTGGTGAGCGGCGCGAAATCTATCTGGTAGCACCCGGGATTGAACGGCATATTATTGAATATGTCGGCGTCGCCCTTGGCGTCGAGCCAGAATTCCACGGCATCGTCGCGCCAGATATCGACCCCGCGCTGGTTACCGATGACCGCGTCATCTTTTACGGACGCTGCGAAATAAAGGTTCTCGTCGTCATAAAGCAGGTAGAACCTGGCTGAACCTTTCGCGAGATGGGCGACCTGGTCTTCCCCGAATTTCGAAAGCTTCCAATCGGAGAGGTCGCCGTCTATGGTTATCGGCCCGGCGGCCTTCTTCGCTACGATCTCTTTGCGGGTAAATCCTATCGGCATCGGCGTGGTGGAAACGAGCGCGGCCTGCTTCCCTGTTCCGGATACCGCCTCCACCGGCCTTATTTTAAGCGCCATGTCCCTCTTGAAAGGCGGGAGCTTTACGTCTATCCCGTCTGCGTCGGACTTCACTTCTCTCGTCTCGACCACCTGCCCCTTCCAGGTATCCCAAAACTCAACTTTATATTTTCCTACGGCCAAACCGTTTATCCTGGCCAGCGCGTCCTTAATAAAAGGCGGCTCCGGGTGGTTCGGCTCGAACTTGGTCCATTTGGGGTCGAATACCCAGACAGCCCCTTCCCTGTCATTCAAAAGCCCGATGGCGTAAACAGGCGAATTGAGCCCTTCCATCTCGGCTAGGACCCTCGCTGTCGATGTCGCGTAATCCTTTCCTCTCCTGTCTTCGCCCTTATCAAACGCCGAAAGCGCCGCCCAGTGGTAATACAGCTTCTTCGGATGGATATATTTGTCCCACCACCACGGCATAGCGTTCCCTCCGCAGGCGAGCATATACTCGGACCAGAGCGCGGCGTGGATATATGCGCCGTCGAGGTCCTTCGCGTCCACATCGTCAGAGGAATCGGTCCCTATCTCAGCCATGAAATACGGCTTTTTGAACTGGCTCATGAGCCTGTAAGCGCCCATGTTCGCCGAGACGACTTCATGCGTATACATATGGAACTGCGTAAAGTCGATCTCCTTTAGCTCCCACAGTTTTTTGTTAAAACCGTAATCGTGGAACGTGCCGGCATAGCTTGTGGTTATCAGGTGCTTATTAGGATCTATATCTTTTATATATGAGGCCATCTCTTTATGCCATGCCGCGTCCGTATCCAGGTTAAGGTCGTCTATAAAAGTGAGCTCGTTCCAGAGTTCCCATGCCATGATATTCGGGCTGTAGCTCCAGCGAGCGATTATGTAACGCATCCTGTCCTTAAAATATTTTTTAGCCGCCGCATCGGTGAAAAAATCCTGCGGCTTGGCGCAGGGACCCCCGTTCTTTGCATTATAAGGATTCTCGTTCCACTGCGGGTTGACCTTTGTGCTCAACTGCCCGTGGTGGTTGAGGACAAGCTGAAAAAAAATGCCGTGCTCTTTGGCCAAATCGATTATCTTGTCTAATTTTCCCGCCTTTTCGAGGTTATATTCG
>JAQTVK010000043.1 GCA_028706795.1 Candidatus Omnitrophota bacterium
CGCTTGTTACCTTAACTACAAATCTCGCCTTATCTGCGCCGTCAGGGGCCGTGCCGCTTACCGAGAGCTGTTTCCAGTCAGTCGCCTCGGTAACGCTCTCGCTCTTTATGCTGCTCAATTTATCATCACCCTGGAACCACTCAATCTCCAGGAACGCCTCGCCTCCGGCGAGGGGACTTTTATGCATGCCCGACTCGTTGGGGCTCATTATATAACCGGTAAAAACATACTTTGTCCCTGATGTCGTACTGATATCCTGGTAGGCACCCCTGTTATCGGTACCGTCAGCGGCCCAGTCATGCAGGCACCAGTCGCCGCCGTGCTTGAACTCGTTGAGGCGCTCGACACCGCCCCACCCGTTCCAGCCGTCCGCAGTGATATCCGTACCTGACTCAAACCCCGGGTTAAGAAGTAAGTTGTCTGCCGCATTAACGGATGATTGCGTAAAGATGAACATTGCCGCCGCCGCAATTGCCAAAACAGCCGAATAAGCCCTGCTCATGCCGACCTCCTTTTGTTATTTTTGGTTGCCCCGCTAGGACTCGAACCTAGACAGCAAGATCCAGAATCTTGTGGGCTACCATTACCCAACGGGGCAGAAACTTCGGATCTTATATTGCCGGAAGATAATTATACCTGATTTCCCGCAGAAATAAAACCTATTTTAACGAGGGAATTTTTTCGCTTAGGACGACCACTCTGTCTAAATTACTCGATATGACCGTGTTCTTCCTGGCGCTTCCGAAAAACCCGCCTATCTTCTCCAGCCCTTCTTCGGTCAAGACGCACAGCACTTTATCCTTATCCCCGAAAAATGTCACCACTTCCGTTTCCGTGCTTAACACGTCCAGCGGATGATCGCTCCAAAAAGGTTTTTTCCCTCCCATATTCAAGACCAGGACCGGGTTTCCGGTATAAAAATATACCCCCCTCACATACATCTTACTGCAAATTATCGGTTTCCCTCCATAGCCGTATCTCCGCACGATCTCGGGAAGGCCGTGATCGCTAAAAGCGGTCTCAAGCTTAGCCGGGACCGAAGAGACCCCCGCAAGCAGGAAAGCCGCGAGCGCCGCGATATTCAAAAATACCGCTTGTTTTATCTTGCCTTTTATCAGAAATACCCCTCCGGCCGCCATGAAAAGGAAAAGCAAAAGAAGGCTTAAAAATAGGGGCTTTGCAAGGTCCGGGTATTCTTTCGCGATAAACGGCAATGCTATCAGGCCTGCCGCTCCCAGGAGGATGTTGACAATTCCCGCGGCGGTCATCACCTTAGACCTGCCGGAAAGTGAACCCACGGAAATGGCAAGGGCGCAGCAGAGCGCGGGGAAGAGCGGAAGTATGTAACTGGCTAATTTAGAATGTGCGCAGGTTAATATTAAAAACGTCGAGGCGATCCACGAGATAAGGAAAAGGTATTCGTCCTTATGCTCCTTAAAGCCTTTTCCCAGAAATAAGAGATAAGCCGTCCACGGGGCCATGCCTCCTGCTATGACGGCCGGATAGAAATACCAGGTGTCGGAACTCCGGTGTTCCGCATAAATTATCCTGTGCCAGTTATCCCGCACAAAAAATTCCCCGACAAATTCATTCCCGTATTTTACGACGGCATAGATAAACCAGCTGCATCCGAGCGCCAGGAATATGAGCCAGTACCTGTTCAGTAAAAATGCCGGCAAGGCCTTGGCCTTCCCGGCCAAAAAAAGGAACGGGATTATTGCGGCGAAAACAAGTACTACCGCGAGCGGCCCTTTGGTCAGTACGGCCAGGGAGAGGGCTATCATAAAAAGGACGATATAAGAATCCTTCCCGGACCTGTGCCAGAGATAAAAGGAGTAAAGGGCGAATGCCGTAAAGACCGAGAATACGATATCGGTTATCACCGTCTTTGAAAGCCCGAAATACAAAAAAGCGGCCGACAAAAACAGGGCCGCATAGAAAGAAACTTGGGCGCCGGAGATCTTCCTCATGAAAAAATAGGTCCCCATGATCCCTATCAGCCCGACCAGGGCCGGGACAAGCCGCGCCGCGAATGTATTGATACCGAAGGCCTTGAAGGAGCCCATGAGCAGCCAGTAAAATAAGGGGGGTTTCTCGAACTGGGGCTTCCCGAAGATAAGAGGCGTAAGGAAGCTCTCGCTAGAGATCATCTCTTTCGCCGTATCGGAGTAAAAGACCTCATCCGGATCGGTAAGATTGATGGAGGCGCTTCCGATAAAGTACAAAAAAAGACAGCATGCTATAAGGATAAGAGCGTTTATTCTATCGGTCATCTTTGATCTTCAGGAGGGAGCCAAGTTAAATACGACGGCAAAATATTACCTTTTCTCTTTAAACCTTATCGATTTGACTATATGGCTGAAATCCTTGCTATATTTTTCGAAGGCCTCTTCCCTGTTTTCGTACCTGACGGTATAGACCCTGCCGCCGTTCTTTAATATCACGACCCTTTCCTTTACGGGTATCAGCTTGGCACTAGCGCTATAGAGCTTATCCAAGCCCTTGGAAGAAAAGGTAAGGTCCATCGCCTTTCCTGCCGGAAGCTTTATCTCCGCTTTATCGAGCAATTTTCCTTCGTTTAATTTTAATTTACCGGCAATAATGCCCTCGGCAAAGGCCTGGATCTCCCCGGCCCTTGAGGCTTGTACAGAGGTGACTTCAATGGCTGCCCTGCGCGTCTTCGCCCCTACTTTATCCCACGGTTCGCCGAAAAAGACATCGGCATAACTGTTATGGGCGCCGCGCGTCTCGCTGGATTCCCATCCCGGGATATAATCCATCGTTATATTGAGCTCCGGGTCCTTACTGGAATACTTTTTATATTTTCCCGCTCCGGAACAACCGCTACAAGTAACCATGTAGGCCACTCCTAATAATAAAAAAACAAAGATACTGACCGCCCTTTTATTCATATTCAACTCCATCTATATCAATATTCCGGTAATCCCGCGAGATCGGGAGGATTGACCCCATACAGGGTCCTTATTGCGGCCTTCATAGCGGCTTCGCCGCCGGTCGCTTTAAGATTAGCCCAGTAATCCAATTGGCCATTCGTGTCGGTGCCTTTTATTTCGTTCCATACATCGACGGCGTTATCAAAAGCGTGATATTCCTGGTCTATGGAATCGCCCGGGTACTGGGTTATGTGGATGTCGCTATCCGTCAATTCCGGATGCGCGGCTTTTGTCGCGTCTATCCATAGCTGGGGATGATAGTCGTAATCCGCATGAAGAGCTTCGTGCGTGATTATGGAAGCGATAGCGGTATCGGTATAGCCGAGCGCGGGAAGGTTCTGGTTTACAAATATCGTGTTGCCTGTAACAAATACATTGTGCCTGTCAACAAGTTCGATATGGTCGGATATGCCCCACCAAAAAGCCAAAGCATCCGACTCGCCATAATCATTAACGTTAACATAGACTACTTTTATACTATTGTTAGCGATAAGGTCAAACGCCCAGTCCCCGGAAACAGTGCCCTCCAGCAAATTTAATATGTCGGCGCTCAGAGTGTTTTGGCGCGGCTTTACCGTACGGATCCCGCCGCCGCCGCTAGGGCTACCGCCGCCGCCGGGAGTGCTCACCGGGCTGTCTTGGCCCGAGGGAGCCCCGCCGCCGGGGCTTCCGCCCGGGGAAGGTACATCGCCGGGTGGAACACCTTCGGGTTCGCCTTCCGGAGTATCGACCGATTCCGGAGAGATCGGCCCGGTTTTGTCCCTGGCTATTACGATCGGCTCCGAAGAAAGGTCCCCGCTATTGATATCATCGAGTATCTTTTCCGCCAAAACGATGAAATTGTCGTTTGTTACGCCTATAACCTTATAATTATATTCTTTCGACTGTATATCCAGCCCGAGTTTCTCGTTTACTTCTTGGGTATCGGCGGCAGCCACGTACTCGCCGGTATTCATCTGGTTTATCTCTTCGGCCTTTCCGATGGAGTCTACCGTAGCGACAGCCTCGACGTACTTGGACCTGTTTATGGCGGACTTATAAAAAGTGAAAATAAGGCCAAAAAGAACCCCCACCACCGCCAGCGCGATCAATATCTCGACTAGGGTAAAGGCCCTTCTCCCTGCACTCTTATATCCCATAACTTGTTTCATACTATAATATTACCATATCCGGCCAAAATATCAAACCTCTTATTTTTTCTCCGATAGCCCCTTGAGCGCCTTCTTCGCGCTCTGGTCGCCCTTGTCTATCGCGAGGACTTTTTGGAACCGGTCCCTCGCCCCGGCATAATCGCCTTTAAATGCGTAAGCCACGCCAAGATTATACAAGGCCGTGGTGCTGTCGGGCTCCTTGGCTATCACTTTATTGTATTCGTCTATCGCGCTGTCGTAATCCTTCGCCTGAAGGAACAGGAAGGCGAGGTTATAATGGACCTCGGGTATATCGCCGTTCTTCTCAGCGGCTTTTTTGAACATCTCCATCGCAAGCTGGTTGTTCTTATCCGCGGCGTATATCGCGCCGAGGTTGTTAAAGACTTTGGCGTCGCCGTCCTTGCTGTCGATTATGAATTTGTAATCTTCGGTGGTCTTGGAAAGCCTTCCGGCCTTTTGGTTAAGCACCGCGCGGAGGTAATGCACCTCGTTGCTCTTCGGGAACGATTGCACCAAAAGGTCGCATAAGTCCGCGGCCTCGCCGTAGCTTCCGGCCTTCACCTTCTCTTCTATCGTCTTCAATATCGTCCCGTAATCATACTTGGAGATCGACCCGTCGTCATTCAGTATTTTTTCTATGCGGTCAGGGTTTATGGTGATATCCCCGGAGGGGTCTTTGAGCCAGACGGAATTCTTATCCCTGCCGATCACCTGTTCGGTTGCCGAAGTCCCGTTTTTGTAGAATATCTTCTCCGCATATAGATCCCGGCATGCCATTAAAAACCCGGCCGCGGCCAGGATAGATAATGTTTTCCCCAGGCCGGCCTTAAGGCGCGCCAGGGTCTTTTCTTTTCCGATAAGGGAGATCGTCTCGAAAAGGCTCGCGCCGACCTTGCGGCCCGTGACCGCTACGCGGATGGGATGTATAAGTTCCGCCGCCTTGACGCCCGACTCTGAGGCGAGGTCCCTGACGCAGACCTCGAGCGTCTGAGGGTCAAATACCTTAAGCGGGCTGAATTTCGCGATGACAGCCTCCAGCCTTGGCCTTATCCCTTCTTTCGCGAGGACCGAGGCGACAGCGGCCTCGTCGTAAGCCACTTCATCTTTGAAAAACGGGGCGGCCGAATCTATGAGTTCGACGATTGTCTTAGCGCGGGGGTGGAAAAGTTTTATAACTTCCGTGAGGAGGGCCTTGTCGTAACCATCTTTGATAACACCCTTCTCTTTAAGCCCGGGCACGGCGAGCGCGACCAGGTCTTCGGTCTTTTTTGCCCGGAGATATTCGCCGTTCATCCAGATCAGCTTATCTATATCAAATACGGAGCCGGTCTTCCCGACCCTCTCGAGGGAAAATTCCCTTATTATCTCTCCTATCGGCATCACCTCGCGGTCGCCTGTCGGCGCCCAGCCCAAAAGCGAAATGTAATTGACGAGGGCGTCCGGGAGAAAGCCCATCTCCCTGTAATCGGAAATTGAAGTAGCCCCGTGGCGTTTTGACATCCGCGAACGGTCCGTCCCCAGTATAAGAGGTATATGCGCGAATTTCGGCGGCTCGATGCCGAGCGCCTGGTAGACCGCAAGCTGTTTCGGCGTATTCGATATATGGTCGTCGCCGCGTATCACATGGGTGATCTTCATGTCATAATCGTCGATGACGCACGCGAAATTATAGGCGGGAAACCCGTCCGACTTCATGAGTACGAGGTCTTTCTGCAGGTTCATATCGAAGGAGACCGGGCCGTGGACGATGTCATCCATCGTCATCGTCACTTTTGGCATGGTAAGGATCACCGCTTTCTCGCCGCCGAGCGTCCCTTCCGCCTCATACGCCTTTCCTCCTTTAAGCAGCTTCCCGGCATATTCACGGTAGACGTCGAGCCGTTTAGTCTGGTAGAACGGCCCCTCGTCCCAATTCATCCCCATCCATTCGAGCGAAGATATTATCTCGCGGAGGAATTCGTCTTTCGAGCGTTCCTTGTCGGTATCTTCCACCCGGAAGACGAAGATGCCCCCCATATGCCTGGCGAAAAGCCAGTTGAAGAGCGCGGTGCGCGCGCTGCCTATGTGGAGAAAACCCGTCGGAGACGGGGCAAACCTTACCCTTACCATTTATTGCCTTGAGACCAGTTTAGCGCCTTCCTTCAGCGCTTCTTCATTTATCGGAATAAGGCCGTGCTTGTCCGGAGGTATCACTTCCTTCAAAGCGTCGACCAATGCCCTCATCGATACTATCTTCAATTTAGCGTTCAGCGCGCCTAGCGCTATCATGTTCGCGCAGCGCGTATTGCCCAGCTCCTTGGCCAGCTTGGTTACGGGCACCTCCAGTACGTCTATATCTTTCCTCGCTGCCTGCCTGTCGATCAGCGTGGAATTGACTATCAAAGTACCTGATTTCGTGAGAGAATCCTCGTACCTGTCCATCGATGGCCTGTTCATCACGACGCACGCCGTCGGGTTCGTCACGACCGGCGAAGGGACCATCTCGTCCGATATCACTACCATCGAATGCGCCGTGCCGCCGCGAACTTCGGCGCCGTAAGAAGGCATCCACGTCACCTTTAATCCTTCGCGCATCGCAGCCCAGGCGAGGACCTTGCCCATCACCATTATACCCTGCCCGCCGAAACCCGCGAATATTATCTCTTCTTTCATCCTTTGGCTTATTCCTTACTTCGTTCGTCGTCCGCTCAGGATGGCCCTGAGCATGTGCGAACGGGTCATTTGTTATGTATCCTTTATCACGCCGAGAGGATATTCCTTTGTCATCTCGCCGGAGATCCGCATACATGCGTCTTTAGGCGATAGGCCCCAGTAAGTCGGGCATGGCGACAATACTTCGACCAGGGAAAAACCTTTTTTATCTATCTGGTTCCTAAATGCTTTTTTTATCGCGGCTTTTGCCTTGATGACGTTCGCCGGCGTATCAACCGATACCCTCTCGACATATCTCGAACCGGGCAACTGCGCCAAGAGCTCGGTGATCTTCAGGGGATACCCGTCCCGCGTTATGTCGCGGCCGAGCGGCGTGGTCGATGTCCTCTGCCCTATCATTGTGGTCGGGGCCATCTGCCCGTTGGTCATTCCGTAGACGCCGTTATTTATGAATATCACCGTGATGTTCTCTCCGCGGTTCGCGGTGTGTATTATCTCTGCGGTACCTATCGCCGCAAGATCCCCGTCGCCCTGGTAACTGAAGACTATCTTATCCGGGTGGACGCGTTTTATTCCTGCAGCAACGCATGGCGTCCTCCCGTGCGCGGCCTCGGAGCAGTCGAAATCCCAGTATTCATAGGCGATGACGGCGCACCCGACCGGGCATACCGCTATGACATCCTCCCGTATGCCGAACTCGTCGATGACCTCGCAGATGAGCCTGTGCGCAAGGCTGTGGCCGCAGCCGGCGCAATAATGCGTGGGCACGTCCCTTAACGATTTGGGCCGTTCAAATATCTTTTTCATACGCGCACCTTGTTCC
>JAQTVK010000044.1 GCA_028706795.1 Candidatus Omnitrophota bacterium
ACGGGATATTCAGGTACCATGGTATCGGCCTCCGGCATCCCGGGCAATGCGACGCGGGAAACACTATCGACTCGCCGCGCGGCATCCTGTATATGCAGACATTAAGAAAACTGCCGACGATCGAGCCGAATAAAAATACAAAAACGTAGATCATCACCGTCATTTTCTTATGGCTTTCTTGAGCGCCGCGCGCATCACAGGGACAGGCGCCTTTTTCCCGGTGAAAAATTCAAATGAAAGCACGCCCTGGTACAAAAGCATGCCCAGCCCGTTCGATGCCTTGATCCCCCTTCTCTTCGCTTCTTTCAACAGGGGCGTCGCCGGGGGATTATATACGATATCATAGACTGCCAGGTCTTCATGCAGGGCCTTTGGGTTCACGATGCACGGGTCTCCCTTATGCATCCCCACCGGGCTTGCATTCACGAGCAGGTCCGAACCGAGGACCTCCTCGTCTATGCGCGACCTCAAAAACGGGATATATTTCGTCCCGCACCGCGGGAAATCTTTTTTAGTCTTTGCTGCGAGCTCTTTCGCCCGTTTCTCCACCTGGTCGACAAAAGTAATAGACTTCGCGCCTTCCCTGGCGAGGACGAACGCGATAGCCTTCGCTGCGCCCCCGCAGCCGAACAACAGGACCGACCTGCCTTTAGGGTTTACCTTCAGGTCGTTTTTCAGCGAACGGATGAATCCTTCCCCGTCCGTGTTATAGGCCTTGGCCTTCCCTTTCCTGAATACTATAGTGTTCGCGGCGCCGATCCCCTTCACCTCGGGAGAAAGCTCGTCCACCAGGGGCAAGACCGCCTGTTTATGCGGTATCGTCACGTTGATGCCCGAAACGCCAAGCGCCTTAAGGCTGCGGAACGCGGACTTCAGCGCGCGCGGCGGGACCTCGAACGGGATGTATACGGCGTCTATCCCCAGAGAAGCGAATGCCGCATTTTGAAAATGCGGCGATAACGTGTGCTTGACCGGGAACCCTATTATCCCGAAGACATCGGTCTTTCCGCTTATTTTTTTAGATCTCAATTTTCAATCTCTTGTTTTCCTTGTGTACCAATTTGTTCACCGCGTTGAGGTACGCCTTTGCGCTCGCCTCTATGACATCGGTGGAAGCCGATTTGCCTATCGCCTCCTTCTCCTTCGAGCGCACGCGCACCGTGACCTCGCCCAACGCGTCCTTGCCCTTGGTGACTGCCTGTATCGAATAATCCATCATCTCGCCCTTGGTCTTGGTTATCTTGTCTATCGCCTTGCAGCAGGCGTCTACAGGGCCGTCGCCCTCGGCTTCGGCGGTCTTTACGCCGGCCTTTGAGCGGAGTTTCACCTCGGCGACAGGGGCGACATCCGTCCCCGCAGTCGTCCGGAAAGAGACCAATTTCCACGTCTCACTAAACCCGCCGGTCCCCTCTTCCATCAAGGTCTCGAGGTCCTCGTCATATATGAACTTCTTCTTATCGGCCAATATCTTGAAACGCCCGAACGCCTTCTCCATCTCCTGTTCGCTTGAGGCATATCCGAGTTTTTTGATCTTCTCGATAAAGGCGTGGCGGCCCGAGTGCTTGCCCAACACGAGGCTGGAGGCGCTCAAACCTATCTCCTGCGGGCTCATTATCTCGTATGTCGTGCGCTTCTTTAATACGCCGTCCTGGTGTATCCCGGACTCATGCGCGAACGCGTTCTGCCCGACTATCGCCTTGTTAGGCTGGACTATTATCCCGGTCAACTTCGAAACGAGCCTGCTCGCCTTCGAGATCTCTTCCGTCACTATGCCCGTAGAAAAGTTTTTGAAGAAATCGTTCCTCGTCTTTATGATCATGACGATCTCTTCCATCGACGCGTTGCCGGCGCGCTCGCCGATGCCGTTTATCGTACACTCCACCTGCCTGGCGCCGTTCTTTACCGCGGCGATAGAATTCGCGACGGCAAGCCCGAGGTCATTGTGGCAATGGACGCTTATCACCGCCCTGCCGATGTTCGGCACGTGGTTCTTTATATCGCGTATCAACCCGCCGAACTCCTCGGGTATCGCGTATCCGACCGTGTCGGGGATGTTTATCGTGGTCGCGCCGGCGGCTATAACCTGCTCGATGACGCGGTAGAGAAAATCCTTATCGCTCCTCGATGCGTCCTCGGGAGAGAACTCCACGTCGTCGGTAAAATTCCGGGCGTATTTCACCCCTTCTACGGCGAGTTTAACTATCTCGTCTTCGGCCTTGCGCAATTTATACTTCATGTGTATCTTCGACGTCGCGAGGAATACGTGTATCCGTCTCTTCTTCGCGGGCTTGATGGCCGCGCCGGCCGCCTCGATGTCTTTCTTCATGCACCGGGCAAGGCCGCATATCACCGGCCCTTTTATCTTCTGGGCGATAGACTTTACCGCCGCGAAATCGCCGGGCGAAGATACCGGGAAACCGGCCTCTATCACGTCCGCCTTGAGGCGGACGAGCTGCCTGGCGACCTCGAGCTTCTGGTGATCCTCGAGAGATGCGCCGGGGCATTGCTCGCCGTCGCGCAGCGTCGTGTCAAATATTATTATCTTTTCCATGGTTTCCTATTTTATCCAGGGCATCATCTTACGGAGCCTTTTGCCGACAACCTCTATAAGATGGTTTTCATCCCTCTTCATCAACTGGTCGAAGTTCTTCCTTCCCGTTTCGTTCTCTTCTATCCATTCCTTCGCGAACGCGCCGGACTGTATGTCCTTGAGTATCTTCTTCATTTCGGCGCGTGCCGCATCGGTCACTATCCTCTTGCCGCGCGTGAGGTCGCCGTACTTGGCGGTATCAGAGACGCGCTGGCGCATCCCTTGTATGCCCGTCGAGTAGATCAGGTCGGTGATGAGCTTCAGCTCGTGCAGGCACTCGAAATAAGCGATCTCGGGCTGGTATCCCGCCTCGACCAGCGTATCGAAACCGGCCATGATGAGCTCGGTCACTCCTCCGCACAGGACTACCTGTTCGCCGAACAGGTCTGTCTCGACCTCTTCCTTGAACGTCGTCTCGATGACGCCTGCCCTCGTGCCGCCGATGCCTTTGGCGTAAGCCAGCGCCGTCTTCAGGGCGTTGCCGCTGTGGTCCTGATTTATCGCGACCAGGCACGGGACGCCTTTGCCTTCCTCGAACTGGGTCCTTACAAGCGCGCCCGGCCCTTTAGGCGCTATCATGAAGACATCGACATTCTTCGGCGGGACTATCCCCCTGAAATGGATATTGAAGCCGTGCGAAAAATTGAGCGCCTTCCCCTCTGTCAGGTGCTTCTCGACAAAAGCTTTGTATATCTTCGCCTGGAGGTGGTCCTGCGTGAGTATCTGGATCACGTGCGCCTCTTTCGAGGCCGTTTCGGCGGACATCGGCTTGAAGCCGTCCTTGACCGCCTGCTCGTAATTCGGCGTCCCCTCGAGTTCGGAGACGATGACCTCTACGCCGCTGTCCTTAAGGTTCAGCGCCTGGGCGCGGCCCTGGTTGCCGTATCCGACTATCGCTACTTTCTTTCCCTTCAAAAAGCTCAGGTCCGCGTCTTTGTCATAATATATCTTTAACATTTATTCCTCTTCCTCCTTTATTGTTTTTGGTTTCTCTTTGGACTCTGTCTCCATCGCTATCTTTCCCGTCCTGACGATCTCCTTGATGCCGAACTGCCTCAGGAGCTCGATGAGGTCATCTATGTGCGAGGTCTCGCCTACGGCCTCTATGGTTATCGTATGCAAGCCCAGGTCCGCGACGTTCGCTTTCATCGTCTCCGCGATCTCGATTATCTTAGTGCGGTCGTTCTGGGCGCGGACGCCGACCTTTATCAATATCAGTTCGCGGTCGATGAACTTCGTCTTCGTCAGGTCGGTGATCGTAATGACATCTATCAACTTGTTCAGTTGCTTCTTGATCTGCTCGAGAGTGCGCTCGTCGCCCTCGGCGACTATCGTCATCCTCGAGACGCTCGGGTCCTCGGTCTCGCCGACCGCGAGCGAATCTATGTTGAACCCGCGCGCCGAAAAAAGGCCGGATATGCGCGCGAGGACTCCCGGGTGGTTCTCGACAAGCACCGATATTGTCTGTCTCATGCCATGCTCCCTATCATATCATCGAGGCGTTTTCCGGCAGGGACCATCGGGTAGACGTTCTCCTCCGGCTCGACTATAAAGTCCATGACGACGGTGTTCTTTGTGCGCATCGCCTTTTCTATCGCGGGACGGACCTCTTCTTTTTTGCTTATCCGCATACCGACCGCGCCGTACGCCTCGGCTATCTTGACAAAGTCCGGGTTCTCGAGCTTCGTGTGGGAATACCTCTTCCCGTAGAAGAGCTCCTGCCACTGGCGGACCATGCCGAGATACGAGTTGTTGAGTATCGCTATCTTGACGTCTATCTTGTTGACGACCGCGGTCGCGAGTTCCTGTATGTTCATCTGTATCGACCCGTCGCCGCTTATGACAAAGACCTCGGTACCGGGCTTGCCGACTTTCGCTCCTATTCCCGCGGGAAAACCGTAGCCCATCGTCCCGAGCCCGCCGCTTGAGAGCAGCTCGCGCGGACGCATGAAATTATACCACTGCGCCGTCCACATCTGGTGCTGGCCGACGTCGGTGGCAATTATCGCCTCTCCCTTCGTCGCCTCGCAGATCTGCTGGATGACGTACTGCGGGCGGAGATTATCGTCCATCTTGTAATTGAGCGGATGCTTCTGTTTCCACTCAAGGATCTTCTCGGTCCACTCCTTGTCATGCGGCCTGTGGACTATCTTCAAGAATTCGCCCAGGACGCATTTGACGTCCCCGACTATCGGGATATCGACCGCCACGCTCTTGGATATGGCCGACGGGTCGATGTCTATATGGATCACCTTCGCGTGCGGGGCGAACTCGTCTATCTTTCCGGTGACGCGGTCATCGAACCGCGCGCCTATCGCTATAAGGAGGTCGCAGTTCTGGACAGCGTGGTTCGCGTATCCGGTCCCGTGCATGCCGAGCATGCCGAGCGATAATTCGTGGTTACCCGGGAACGAACCCAAACCAAGAAGGGTCATCGTGACCGGGGAATTTATCTTCTCGGCGAACTCCTTCAATTCTTTCGCTGCGCCTGAGAGGATGACCCCGCCGCCCGCGTATATGACAGGACGCTTCGATTCCGAAACCATCTTGACCGCCCTCTTGATCTGCCCGGGATGCCCGCAATACGTCGGCTTGTAGCCGCGGATATTGACCTTCTCCGGATAATGGAACTCTGTCTCGGCCAACTGGACATCGGACGGTAAATCTATGAGGACAGGCCCCGGCCTGCCGGTCGAGGCTATATGGAACGCTTCCTTGACCGTCCTCGCGAGGTCTTTGACGTCTTTGACAAGGTAATTATGCTTGGTTATCGGGCGCGTGATGCCTATCATGTCGGCTTCCTGGAACGCGTCGTTGCCGATCATGAACGTCTTGACCTGTCCGGTTATCGCGACTATCGGTATCGAATCCATATACGCGGTCGCGATGCCTGTGACAAGGTTCGTGGCGCCCGGCCCGGATGTCGCTATGCAGACACCGGTTTCCCCGGTCGCACGCGTATACCCGTCGGCTGCGTGCGCGGCAGCCTGCTCGTGCCTGACCAAATAAAACTTCAGGTCGGAGTGATATAAGGCGTCGAAGAGCGGCAATGCCTGCCCGCCCGGATAGCCGAATATCGCCCCGACATTCTCTTTCTTGAGCGATTCGACCAATATCCTCGCCCCGTTCATTTTAGTTGTCATTTAATCATTAACCTTTCATAACGGCGCCTGTGCTCGCAGATGTGACGAGTTTCGCGTAACGCGCGAGGTATCCCGTCGTTATCTTCGGCTTATGCGCCTTGATTGATTTCATCCGTTTAGCCAATTCGGCCTTCGAGACCTTCAATTCGAGTTTCCTGTTGTTGATGTCGATCTCGATGGTATCGCCGTTCCTGATAGCGGCGATAGGCCCGCCCTCTGCCGCCTCGGGCGATATGTGCCCGATGCACGGCCCCTGCGTGCCGCCGGAGAACCTTCCGTCGGTGATGAGGGCGACTTTGTCGGAAAGTTTCATCCCGACTATCGCGGCGGTCGGCGAGAGCATCTCGCGCATCCCCGGCCCGCCTTTCGGGCCTTCGTAACGGATGACGACGCAGTCTCCAGCGCGGATACCGCCTGTCATGATCGCCTTCATCGCCTCTTCCTCGGAATTAAAACATTTCGCCTTTCCGGTAAAATGCTTTATCCTCTCCTGGACGGCGGTCTGCTTGACTACGGCACCGTCCGGGGCAATATTGCCCTTGAGGACGGCTATACCTCCTTCTTTATGATAGGGCCTGTTCAAGGGCCTGATGACCTCCTCGTCGTCTATGCGCGCGGCGTCGGCGATCTGGTAGATCGTCCTGCCGCTGACCGTCGGGAGGTTGCTCAATTCCGGCTTAAGCCTCTTCAAGACCGCAGGAATGCCGCCCGCGAACTCGAGGTCTTCCATGAAATATTTACCCGAAGGCAGTATGTCCGAGATGTGCGGGGTCTGCCTGCTTATCTTATCGAAGACATCGAGCGGCATTTTTATGCCCAGCTCATGCGCGATAGCCGTGACGTGCAAAACGGTATTCGTCGACCCGCCGAGCGCCATATCGACGCGCAGCGCGTTCTCGAACGCCTTCGGAGTCAGGATCTTTTTGGGTGTTATATCCTTTTTGACGAGTTCGACGATGCGTTCGCCGCTTAAATAAGCGATCCTCTCCCTTTTAGCCGATGCCGCGAGGGCTGTAGCCCCGCCCGGCATGGCGATACCGAGCGCCTCGGAGAGGCAGCTCATCGTATTCGCCGTATAAAGTCCCTGGCAAGCGCCCGCGCCGGGACAAGCGCTGCACTCGAGCTCTTCGAGCTCTTCCCTGTCGATCTCGCCGGCCCTGTACCTTCCGACCGCCTCGAACGTATCCTTGACGAGCGAGAGGCGTTTCGTCCTCGAACGGCCTGAGAGCATCGGACCGCCGGTGACGACGATAGCCGGGATATTCATCCTGCAAACCGCCATCATCATTCCCGGGGTGATCTTGTCGCAATTTGTAAGCAATATGAGCCCGTCCAAGGCGTGGGCGGTCGTGACCATCTCAACCGAATCGGCGATGAGTTCCCTCGACGGAAGCGAGCAATGCATCCCTAAATGGCCCATGGCGATGCCGTCGCAGATGGCCGGAATGCCGAAGACAAAAGCCGTGCCGCCTGCCGCGTAGATCCCGTGCTCGATCGAGCGCTCAAGCTCGCGTAAATGGACATGGCCGGGGACGAGGTCGGTAAAGCTGGAGGCTATTCCGATGAACGGCCTCTCCATCTCAGACTTCGTCATACCTGTGGCATACATCAGCGAACGACTTCCGACCTTCTCGAGGCCTTTCTTGACCCTATCGCTTCTTAACATGATATATCCCCTTGGATTACCT
>JAQTVK010000045.1 GCA_028706795.1 Candidatus Omnitrophota bacterium
CATCATGGGAATGGTGCTGAGAGGGTCTAATCCGCCGCTTTTAAAGATGACCGCCATATCGTTACCGCTCGTCCTGCTGTGTATCTATCTCGGTTCGATATTCCCCCTCAATATCCAGCCGCTCTTCGGGACTAACCTGCGCACGACGTGGGATATACTGCTTTTGGGTTACTGTTTTTTCGCGGCGGTGATACCGGTATGGCTGCTTCTCCAGCCGAGGGGATACCTCGGCGGGACGTTCCTCGTCTTTACCGCCGGGATAAGCTTTATAGGGCTTGTGGTAGGCACATTTACACAAAACTATGTGATACAGTATCCGGCGTTCGTAAAATGGGTCAACCCGCAGGGCCTGCCTCTCTTGCCGCTTCTTTTTACGACCGTGGCCTGCGGCGCCTGCTCGGGCTTCCATGCGCTGGTATCTTCGGGTACCACCTCCAAACAGATATCTAACGAGAAGGACGCCAAGCCCATCGGCTACGGCGGGATGCTGCTCGAAAGTTTCGTCGCGGTGATCGCATTGGGAACGCTGCTTCTTTTAAGTAAAGACCAGATGATAGCGCTAAGGACGCCCGACCAGATATACGCTAACGGCATAGCGTCTTTCCTGAACAGCCTCGGGATAAACAGGGATTTCGCGTTCAATTTCGCCCTGCTCGCGTTCGCCACATTCGTATATGACACCCTCGACGTGGCCACGAGGCTCGGCCGTTACATATTCCAGGAGCTGACGCACGTCCGCGGGAAGATAAGCATCTATGTCTCGGCGCTGGCCACATTGCTCCTGCCGCTCTTCTTTGTCACGAGGGAGATGAAGGACGCGCAGGGCAACATCATCCCGGTCTGGCAGCTCTTTTGGACCGTCTTCGGCGCGAGCAACCAACTGCTTGCGGCGCTGGTCCTTTTGGGCCTGAGCGTCTGGCTTTTCAAGAAGAAAGGGAATTTCATGGTCACGCTCATACCTTCGGTATTCATGATCATCGTGGCGATGGTATCGCTATGGCTTCTCTTAAAACCATGGGTGATGAAGATATTGTCAGGCGGGACGTTCGCGTTCGAGCCGCTTGTCCTTACCATAATAGCCCTGTTTATACTCGCGGCATTCCTTATAATAGAGGGCGCCGCGATATTAATAAAGGGGAAGGCCTCGCATGCCGCGTCCCGTAAGTAGCGTCGATTATTATGATATCGCGGTAGTAGGCGGCGGCCCGGCCGGGGCCATGGCCGCGATACGCGCCGCACAGCTGAAAAAGAACGTCGTCCTGGTCGAGAGGAACGCATCTATCGGCCGGAAGATACTGATAACCGGCAAGGGCAGGTGCAACCTGACCAATACCGCCGATATGGAAACATTCATGCAAAAATTCGGCAAACAGGGGCAGTTCCTGCGTTCGGCGTTCTACGAATTCTTCAACGATGACCTTATTAATTTCTTTAAAGAATACGGCCTCTCAGCCAAAGCCGAAAGGCAGGGCAGGGTATTCCCGTCCGATGACAAGTCGATGTCGGTGGTTCGCGCCCTCGAGAAGGCGCTTGCCGAGACGGGCGTCCACGTCCTTACCGGCTCGCGCGTGATGGGTATAAAGAATGAGGGCGGTATATTCCATTTGAAGTTCGAAGGCAGGACAGAAATCTGGACCAACCGGCTCATCCTCGCGACAGGCGGGGCTTCTTATAAGGCGACGGGTTCTACCGGCGACGGTTTTCATTTCGCGAAATTGCTCGGCCATACCTTTAACCCCTTAAGGCCCGGGCTTGTCCCGTTAAAAACCAAAGAGCCCTGGGTCACGGAGATGCAGGGGCTGACGCTGAAAAATGTCCGGATCACTTTCGAATGCGGCGGTAAAAAAATACATTCCGAAATAGGAGAGATGCTGTTTACGCATTTCGGGGTCTCCGGGCCCCTGGTCCTCGACCTCAGTTCGCAGGTCGTCGACCTTCTCGGGGACAAAAAAGAAATCGCTCTCTCGATCGACCTGAAACCCGGGCTCACCAAAGAGCAGCTCGATAACAGGATGCTGCGCGATATAGGAGAGCACGGGAGCATAAATATCAAGACGCTCCTTAAAGATATGCTGCCGCTGAAGATGATTCCGGTATTCGCTTCGGCGCTTAATCTTGACCCGGCAAAGAGGATCAACCAGCTTGCCAAGGGGGAAAGGGAGGGGATAACGGCGTTGCTCAAGGATTTCAGGATGACGGTTGTAGGCGCCTTGCCGCTCGAGGAGGCTATGGTCACGTGCGGCGGCATCCCGGTCAAGGACATCAACCCGCGCACGATGGAGTCGCGGGTCATTCCCGGCTTATATTTTGCCGGCGAGATAATAGACGCGACCGCGCCGAGCGGCGGTTATAACCTTCAGCAGGCATTCTCTACGGGATATTTGGCAGGGGAGAGCGCCGCGAATCCCGAACTTTCCAGAAAGGGAGGGACAAGTGCGTAAGATAATACTCGCGTCGCAATCGAAACAAAGGCAGAAGCTCCTGAGGCAGATAGGACTGCGATTCGTTTCCGCCAGATCAGATGTAAAAGAGGATATGAAGCTTAAGAGCGGTTGCGCGGACCTGGTCATGGATAACGCGATGAGAAAAGCGAAAGACACCGCGAAAAGATACAGCTCCGGCATCGTCATCGCCGCCGATACGGTCGTCCTCTCCGGGAAGAAGATCATCGGCAAGCCGAAAAATCTCAACGATGCGTTCAGGACGCTTAAACTCATCTCGCGCAGGCCGCAATGGGTCTATACCGGGATGGCGGTAATAGATATCGACAATAAAAAGATCCTGGCTGATTATGAGAAGACGAAGATATATATGTACCGCTTGAGCGACAGGCAGATAAGGAATTATTTCAAAAAGGTCTCTCCGCTCGACAAGGCGGGAAGTTTCGATATTCAGGGGTTAGGGAGCATATTCATCAACAGGATAGAAGGCTGCTTCAATAATGTGATCGGCCTGCCGCTAGCGAAACTTGCCAGGATGCTGAAAAGAATCGACGTAGACCTTTTTGCTTAAGGGGGGCGTTTGAAATGTCCCCGATTTTTTACATTAGGGAAAAAGAGAGGTTGCGCAGGACCGGGATGGCTTCCTTGACGACGGCCGGATCGAACTGGGTCCCGGAGCATTTTTCGATCTCGTCGCACGCCGAATCCCTGATCAGTGCCTTGCGGTAAGTCCTGGTAGATGTCATCGCGTCGAAGGCATCGGCGACCGAGATTATCTTTGTTCCTAAAGGTATTTGGTCCCCCTTGATGCCCATCGGATAACCCTTCCCGTCATAACGCTCGTGGTCGGAGCTTGCTATCAGCGCTATGTCCTTAAAGTCAGTGATCGTCTCGAGCAGTTCACGCGTAAATACCGCATGTATCTTCATCGTTTCGAATTCCTGGGGCGTGAGTTTGCCGGGTTTACTTATGAGGCTTTTGGCGATCCCGAGTTTCCCTACGTCGTGGAGCAGGGCCGCCCATTTTATCTTGGTTATCTCGTCGTGGGAGAGGTTCATCGCGAGCGAGATCAGCATCGAATAGACCGAGACCCTCTTGGAATGGCCGATCATCGAGGGATGTTTCGTGTCTATCAACTGCGAAAAGACCTCGCAGGCAATACCTACCGCGTCTACGCTTCCGGGTATATCCACGGGGCCGGTCTCGGCCCTTACCCTGTTGAATACCGCCGGTATCTTCTCTTTGGCCGATATCTCCTCGATCAGCCCCTCGTCCCTGAGGACCTTTATGGCCGTTTCGACAAGCTCTGCCGAAACACGCTCATTCGACCACGACAAGACTTCTTTCTCTATCGCCTTTATGTCGCGCACCGACTCATTCCTCATGAGCATGTCCAGCTGGTCGGAGAGCAGTATGATCTGCGCGCCCAACGGGATCTCGTTGCGCTGCTTTCCGAGCGGATAACCCCTGCCGTTATACCGTTCATGGTGGTTTAAGATAAGCTTGGCTATCGTCGAGAGGTTCGGTATCTGGCTGGTCAGTTCCGCGCCGATGATAGGGTGGGAGAGGACTATCGGGTCTTTCGTCGGGTCTTCCTGCGCGAAAAGATAATGCGTTATATGTTCGGGAAGCGCGAGATAGCCGATGTCATGCAGGAGTGAGGCGTAAAATATGGTCTTTCTTTCTTCGGGAGCGGTTGCCTTCGCGAATTGAGAGGCGAATATGCTTACCCGCCATGAGTGGTAAAGGTTGGTGCCTTCGCTCATGACGTCGAGGACATAAGCAATAGCGGAGACAAGTTCGTTAATGGTGCGTGTCGTATTTATGTCCATGCTATTATACAAATTTATCATATAAATTTTACATTGTCAATTCATCTCTGCCGGATGTATAATCACGTCGATGAGCGGTTTTAAGATACTCCATGAAGACGACCATATAATAGCCGTGGATAAGCCGTCCGGGATGCTGGTGATCCCGACGCCTAAAGGCGAACTGAATACCCTTACGGGCCTTTTGAACCGCGAGCTTGATGCCCGCGGCATAGAGGCGAACGCCCACCCGTGCCACCGCATTGACAGGGAGACTTCCGGGCTGATAATATATGCGAAAGGGAAGAAGGCCCAGCAGGCGATGATGGAGGAGTTCAGGGCCCGCAGGGTCAAGAAATCATATATCGCTTTTGTCCACGGACGGCTCGGCAGGAAGGAGGGCACGATCGACCGCCCGATAGAGGGCAAGAGGTCCGTGACGAAATACAAGGTGATCGAGGAGCGGAGGGATTTTTCGGTCGTTGAGATTGAGCCGGAAACGGGCAGGACCAACCAGATAAGGATACATTTTAAGTCGATAGGCCATCCGCTGATCGGAGAAAGAAAATTCGCGTTCGCCAAGGATTATAAACTTAAGTTCAGGAGGGCGGCGCTTCATTCCCATAAGATCTGGTTTGAAGATCCGTTGACGAAAAAACCCCTTGGTTTTACGACCCCGTTGCCGGAAGATATGGCGAGGTTCCTTGAAACGAACAGGTAAAAAAGGAGGTGCGGCATGAGGAAGGTATACGCTTTGCTGTTGGCCGGCGCGTTAACGGCGTCGATGATGTTAACGGGCGCAAATGCATACGCCGATAAATGGGAAGACCTTATCACGGAGGCCGGCAAGGTGCTCAAGGAAGTGAACGCGATGCCCGATACCGCGATCCCCACCGACTTGTTAAGGAAGTGCAGGGGCATTGCGATATTCCCCTCGACCGTGGGCGGCGGTTTTATAATCGGCGCGAAATACGGCCAGGGCGTCATGCTCTATAAAGATGATAAAGGCAAATGGAGCCCGCCAGCCGTGTTTAATATAGGAGGGGGGAGCTTCGGATGGCAGATAGGCGGGCAGGCGACGGATTCGATACTTGTCATAATGAGCGACCGCGGGGTCGACGGTTTCCTTGCCAGCAAGTTGACGCTCGGCGCCGACGCGTCGGTAGCCGCAGGCCCGGTCGGAAGGGATGCACAGGCCTCGACCGACCTTCAATTGAAGGGCGGGATATTTTCATATTCGCGGTCTAGAGGCGCCTTTATCGGGTTGAAACTTGAAGGTGCGGGGATCACCCAGAATAAAGAAGGCGACAAAGCGCTGTATAAAGCTGACGTGACGGCGAAAGAGATACTTAAAGGCGGTAAGGTAAGTCCTACGCCGGCAGGTGTGGCCCTAATCAAGGAACTCCAGGGCTATTCGAGGTAAATCGTAAACTCTAATTATGGTGACAGTACACTTAATTATTTGGAGATAAGTGAGCTGTCACCATAATTATTGTATATGGGGAGTGAGGATTATTTCGAGGTTGCTCTGTGAGGCGGTGGAGAAGAAGTATTTGTCGAATTCCGCGTCCTTTTGGAGCCCCCCGATCGGGATCGACTGGCCGTCAGCCGCGACTACAGTCGTGCTTAATGTCTTGATGTCTATAGTTTGGCGCTTGCGGTCCCGCATAAAGCTTATCTCCGGGGTGAGGGTTATTTCGACGGTGTCTCTGCCGACTATGCGGGGCTCGACCTTCAGCTTAGTCCCGATATCCTTTATTACCACTTCCTTTTCTTCAACGATATAGCCGTGCTCGAAGAGGAACGTCCTGTAAAAGTTCACAAAGGGGACTTTTTCCCCGACGAATATACCTGCCGAAAAACCGTCCAAGACGACGATAAATTGTTTTGTGTAAGAACTGTTTTTGCTTGTGCGCCACTGCGCGGTGCCGATACCCCTGCCGCTCTCTCCGGACTGTTTGTATTCCACATCGATGCGTATGTTCCGCGGCCGGTTATTATCATCGGCGTTTAGCGGAGAGCAGGACAGGAATACGGCGGAAACAACTATGATCAGATTAATATACCTCATAGACATATAATATCATAAACAAGGCTAAGCGAGACTTAAATTTCCGGCGTTGATATAACTTGTGATTCCTGTTATAATTATCAGGCGATGAAAGCCTATACTGAGTACCTCGTATTCAATACCGGAAAAAGGTACGAGATCGTGAATATCACCGCCCAGGTCGAGAAGGCGCTCGATAAGAGCGGCATAAAGGAAGGGCTCTGCCTCGTGAACGCAATGCACATCACGGCGAGCGTCTTCATTAACGACGACGAGGACGGGTTGCACCAGGATTTCCTGGATTGGGTAGAGAAACTGGCGCCTTACGGCGTCGAGAGATACAGGCATAACCGCACCGGCGAGGACAACGGCGATGCGCACCTCAAAAGGACCATCATGGGCCGTGAGGTGGTCGTGGCCGTGACGAAGGGAAAGCTCGATTTCGGGCCGTGGGAGCGGATATTCTATGGCGAGTTCGACGGGCAGAGGCGCAAGAGGGTCCTGGTCAAGATAATAGGGGAATGACATGAGGATAGAATATAAGGACGACGAAATAATCATATCGGATTTCAAGCCGTTAGAGGCATATAAGATCGCGCGCAGGCTCGAGGCCGAGGGGATAAATTTTTACAGCCTCTTTTTGTCGTCGGTGGACGATGTAGAGGCCGAGAAGTCGGTCTATTCGCTCCTTACCGAAGAGAGGAATCACCTGAAGCTTTTCAACCAAAAAGTCGAAGAGCTCTCCGGGCCTTTCGACGAGAACAGCATAGTCGATGAGATAGATACGAGGGTCTTCAGCCCTCTCGGCGAGTCGATCGACCTGGCCGCCGTAATAAAAGACGGGGAAAAGGCGATAGAGCTAGGCATACTTTTCGAGAAGCGCTCTATCAGTTTTTTTAAGGCTTGCCTCGGCAAAACCTCAGACGCCCCGGCAAAAAAGGCTTTTGAGGATATAATAAAAGAAGAGGAGAAGCATCTCGAGTCGCTCAAAGGGATCCTGAAAAAAAAGGGGAACGGGTCATAAGATGGGGGAGAACCTCTTTTTCCAGTGGCACATAACCGACGCGTGCA
>JAQTVK010000046.1 GCA_028706795.1 Candidatus Omnitrophota bacterium
TTTACGCCGATCGCATTAAAGCTAAGGTCGGTCAGATAGACCCTTCCTTTGCCCTGCGAGGTATCCGCTAAATCAAAAACGAAATCTATTTTTTTGATATTTGACCTGTCCGTAATGAAACCGCCCCAGTAGGAATTGGATCCTTCCCAACCCATATGCTTTGCGCCGAATTCCCGCAACGGGATAGTGACCTTGCGCCATTCATCGCTTATGCCCTTTAATTTATATACGGCCCCGTTTTTGCCGCCTTCCAGTTCTATCCTTAGCGAGTACGTAAACCTTTGCTGCTTGTCGCCTTTTATGCTGAACGAAAGAGAATCATACGGTGAAATATCCGGGGATTTAAGCGCTCTTGAAAAGACATACCGGGAACTCTTGGTTATATCGTAATCTATCTGTCCCGGTTCGGCCTCTGATGCCCGGCCTTGTGGTTTTACGGGAATGATCACGGCCTCCGGATTTTTTGTTCCGGCATATTTTCTTTCCGGAAGCGGCTCCACGTCCCTTTTTTTATAGAGGTTGATATAAGCGGGGTTGGGTGAAAAATACCGCGCAAGCAGCCGCTTGCCCTTTTTTACGGTAGTGTCCTGTTCGAATAACCTCCATGCTATGCCGTCCTCCAGGTAATTTGCCAGGCTCAGGAAAAGCATTCCCTGGTCCAGGGCGGTCACGTAACCTTTATATGTCTGGCCGGTATCGATATCCACCGAGTCCCTGAAGCCGAAAGGATATTTAGCGTTGAGGAGATCGAACTCCTGCCTTAGCCCGTATTTTTCAAGCGCGCGCAAGTTTTTTGCGACCTTGTTGGGATAATATATGGCCGCCAGTGCGGACGCGTGAGGCGTGATGACATTTCCGCGCAGCCCTCCCCACCCCAGGTACATGTTCCATGGGGAATAGCATGAGGACCATCCCCATACCGGGGAATCGATATCGCGCGCGAAGAGCATCTGGGCATAGGCAAAATCAGCCATTGACCTTCCGGCCTCTGCTTGTCTCTCATCCAGGAAGAGTCCGCATATCCCCTGCATAAAGATGCCTCCTCCGTACCAGGAGGGCTTTAAGATATTTAAACCGTAATGTTCTTCAGTCGCGCGGCTAAGCCTGTCCCAGACTTCGGGAGGTGCCCCTCCCGATGCTACCATGAAGAAGACGCCCAGCCTCGAGTCGGTCGCGAGCAGGTCCAAGGGCCACTTTAAGACCTCGCCTTTGACGACGTCAAACCCTCCGTAGACTGTTTTTGAGCCCGGGTCATAGAATTGGGACCAATCCATCCTGCCTAACAGCATCGCGCATTTTTGGCTCAATTCCGGGAATTCCTGCTTGACCAGTATAAGTCCCGCAGGCAGCTTGTTGAAGTCGGAGATGGCGTTTCCGCCCTCGGATGCCCGGACGTCTCCGAAGACATTGACCGTGTTTATGAAGAAGCCTTTCCAGTGCTGGAGTTTTGACAGGCTGTCTACTGCCGCTTCGGCTTTTTTCAGGGCCTTATCTTTAGGTATGAGGCCCATTTCCGCAGCGACAGAAAGGCTCGCAAGGTAGAGGCCGATGTTCGTAGTGTTCGTGCCGTCCGGTTTCTGGTCGGTGTCGAAAGGGAAACCCGTAGCCGGAGAGACATAATGGTCCATGCATTCCCATGTGTCCTTTGCCAGCTGGTAAAGATATTTTGTATCCTCATCGGACGTGGTTATCTCGATGCGCCCGGAGGCGCGGGAATATGCCGGGGCCGAGATAATAACGGCGCACAGTAGTATTACAAGGCTATTTTTCACTTTTTATTATCAGGGCGCTCCTGTTATTGAGGGCCGCGCGCAGGCCGTTTATTTCAATTACCTTGGGCAGGTCATGATAATTAAAGGCGAACGTATACTCTTCTTTATCCGATACCCTCTTCACGGTGTGGATATCGGGCGCCAGCGTATCGGCAGGCGGATTAAGCCCCAGTTCCGCGCATAACCCCTTGACGATATCGATATGGTAATCGAACGTGTGGGGCAAGCCAACGCCGGCTATCACTACCTCTCCCCTTCCCACCTTCTTTTTAATTATGCAGGGTTTGCCTGTTTCGAGGGTCTTGGCGATGACTTTTGCGCCTTTTATTTTAAAAGTGCTTGTTGCGGCGTCGGTCAGGCAGTCTTTCCCGCCGGAGAGGACTATCAGGTTCTCGCCGCATTTTTTTACCTCTTCGATCCCGAAAGATCTCATAAGTGCGGTCTCTTTCCTGAGCGATAGGTCCTTTTCCGGGACCTGGTAACATAAGAGCAGTTTGCCGCCTTGTTTTACGTAAGCGGCGAGTTTCTGCTGGGTCGCCTTGTCCATGAAGTCGAGCCCGAATACGCAGAGATATTTTGTCCTGTTGAGTACGGGCTGCGGCGTCCTTTCAAGGTCGAGCATGTTAAAATTGAAACCCGCCAGGATCAACAGCCTCCCGATGCCGTCGAAAAACAGCCTGTCCCTCAGGGAAGCGATATCGTCGCCGAACCGGCCGAGGAAATACTCGGTCATATAGTAAGGCATATAAACGCCTACGGAAAGGTCGTTGACTTTTTTGGTGCCTGCCAGGCTGCTGTTGTTCCTTTTGAGGAATTCGCCGAACTCCCTTATAGGCTGGAGATGGAGTTTTTCATGGCCGTCAGCCGATATCGGGGCCTGCCATTCATGATACGTGCTCCTCGACGCCAGTTCTTTTGGGGTCGTGCCGCCGCAGAACATGTAGCAATTTATGCCGTTCAGCCCGTGGCCGGCCGAAGTCTTCAGGTTTAGGTCCACATCGGAGGGGTAAAGCCTCGGCCTGTCGTTCATTATGCCCGACTGCAATTCCACGACGATGCTCGGGACGCCGGGTCTTGTTATCATCTTTACGGTTTCACTTAAGATCGCCACGTCGTGGAAATTCTCATAGTCGAGCCGGCGCATCTGGTAGGCGCCGCCGAAGACGATGTCCGGGACATAATCGCGGAAATCCCTGAACATGGAGGTCGTCATCATCCCGTGGACGCCCCTTCCGCAGGTGCTGTAGTCCCAGAAATGGGCGATGTTGGCGACCAGCGGCACATTTATGCCCGACCTCTTTGCCATATCGGCAAGCGTCTTATAATATATGGCGTAGTAACGGCGGCAGAAAGCGGCCCAGTCCCAATAACGCAGCATCTCGTATTCCTTCACATAACCGTCAGGCTGGTCTATCTCGTCAAAAGAGGGATTAGAACTGCCGTATTCCTTATTCAACTTCCCTATCGTTTTATATTTTTCCTTGAGGTATACGCGGTACATCTTCGTTGCGGCCTCGCCGTAATCGAATTGCTTGGCCATCCAGTTGATCATGCTTATCTCGTTGTCGAGCTGGACCGCGATTACATTGCCGCCTTTAGTGACCTGGTTTTTCGATATTATCGGCATGACCTTCGAGTACCATTTTTCGACCATCTTGAGGTACGTCGGGTTCATATGCGAGACGGTGAATCGGTCGAAATCTGTGCCGTCCTTCTTCTTGAGCCTGATCTCCGGGTATTTATCGCTGAGCCATACCGGCTGGCCGTGGCCCGTTATCTCGCCGTGCGTCACCGGCCCGGGGCGGCAGAAGAAATAAAGTTTATGTTTTTGCAGGAGCTCGATTAGGCCGATGAGGTCGCGCTCCGGCCTCGTCTTCCCGGTAAAATCGAATTGCCCTTCCTTCGGCTCGTGCCATGTCCAGGGGATGTAGGAACTGAATGTATTCAGCCCGGCGTCTTTCGCCTTCTTTATCCTGTCTTCCCATTCGCGCCGCGGGATCCTGAAATAATGGATCTCGCCCGAAAATATGAAGAACGGTTTCCCGTTGACCACAAATTCGCCCTTCTTAAGCTCAATGGAGTTTTTCATCGATTTCCCTTTTATTTGATCATCACTTTCACGCGGTGTGTTTTTTTGTCTTTAAACGGCGGGACGAGGTTGCCGTATATTTTGCGTCCGTCAACCGTGATCTCAACGGCTCCCTTCGCGAGCCTCTTAGGGTTCCTGACGGTGATATCGTAGATAGCGCCGCGGAAACGCCGCCTAACCCTGTAATCCTTGAATTGGGGCGGCAGGCAGGGGTCTATCCTGAGGCCGTCAAAGTCCGGGATTATTCCCAGCATCCACTCGGTCGCGGCGATGAAGAACCAGTCGGCACTTCCGGTAAGCCACGTGAAGGCCCCTTCCCCGTAGCGCGGGTTACCCGGCCCTATCACGTATTCCGGATATATGTAAGGTTCGGATTTATATACCTCGATGTCCTTGTTATCGCTGCAGGGAAGGACCTGCTTGAATGTCTCGTAGGCTTTTTTGGCGCGTCCGAGCTTCAGGTCCGCGACGGTCTTAAAGGCGCCCCCGTGGCAGAATATGGCCGCATTCTCCTTGGTGCCGGGCGCGAAAGCCGTTATACGCCCTATCCTGCCGTTATATTTTGTATAAGCGGGCCTGAAAAGCACCGGCCCGTAAGGGGTCGCCAGGTATTTGTCCATCGCCTCGAGGATGCCGGCCAGCTGTTTTTTGTCCGGAAGCCCCGCCAGGATCGCCCAGCTTTGCGCGTTGAGCTGGCACCTGTCTTCCTTATTCTTCCGTGAGCCGATGGGTTCGCCGTAATCGTTGAATGCGTAACAATACCATTTTCCGTCCCAAGCGTATTTGTTGATTATGGTCTTCATCCTGTCGTAACGCTTCTCGCATTCGAGGGCGGTCTTTTTATCCCCCAGGTAAGAGGCGAGCTCTTTCATGTTATTCAGCGCCACGCACAGGCCCATCCCAAGCCATACGCTCTCGCCCTTTCCGCCTATCCCGGTCCTGTCGAAAGCGTCGTTCCAGTCCTGCGTGCCCATGAGAGGCAGGCCCCGCCTGCTCTTCCCGATGTCCATGAGGAAACGGGTCGCGCGTTTCGCGTGTTCATACAGCGTTGCCGCTCCCGCGTCATAAAATTTGACTATCTTCTTTAATATATCCTTGTCCCCGGTCTCCTTTACATATTGCATCAGGAGCATGGGGAGCCAAATGGGAAAATCCGAAGGCGGCTTTCCCGCGTTCGTCCCCCTCGCAAGCGACCAGCCCGGCAGGGGCTGTCCGTTCTTGCGCTGGTGTTCGGCGAGTTTTATCATCTTCTCCCTTGCGTAAGGGGCGTTCATCGCCGTCATCGCCCAGGCGTCCTGCGAGGTGTTCCTGTAGCCGAACTCGCCCCAGCCTTCGTGCTGGTACGTTGCACTCCTGCCCCATTGGTTGTTCATGTAGACCTGGTATTTGATCCAGATATTCACGGAGCGGTCAAAATCTTTATCGGGAGTTTCTACTTTTATGTTATTTAGTATGGCGTCACGCCAGTGGTCTTTCGTCTTTTCGAATTCGCGTTTCGCGGTATTTATATTCCGCAGGGGGTCCAGGGCCTTCCTGACGGCCGGTTTGTTTTCCGCGATGCCGACCACGACCGTGAATTCTTTCGATTCCCCGGGCCGCAGGGTGACCCGGCATTCAAAGGCGCCTATCATGTTCCCGCCCCGGACCTCGGAATTCGTACACCCGCCGTTCTCGACCGCGGCGGGGTTCTCGTAATCCCTGTACCTGCCTATGAAATTCTCATAGTCTATATCGTACCCCCCGGCCTTAAGGCTCGTGCCCATGAAGCCGTAATACGGCCACGGGGTGTTTCCCCAGGGGAACTTGGACGCGAGTATGGCCTTGAGGCCCTTGTCGAATTTTCCCTCATTCATGAGGACCGTCAGGTTCCGGACCTGCAGTTCCGAACCCCAATCTCCCAGGAGCCATTCCGCGAACGGGAATACCTTCAGCCTCCTGGTTTTTTTGCCGTTATTCGTCAACTTAACGAGCCAGACGTCGGCCTGCTTATCGAGGGGCACAAAAAAAGCGGTCTCGGCCCGGATACCGGCATAGCTCGAACAAATTTTCGTATAGCCAAGGCCGTGGCGGCATTCATAGGAATCATATTTTTTTACGGGCTGGAAAGCCGCGGACCAGAATTTTCCGCTGTCCGTATCTTTTAAATAAAGGAATCTCCCGGGCTTGTCGTAGAGGTAAGCTGCCGGCGCCCAACGCGTAAGCCTGTGGATCCCGGGATCAAGGTAGTAACTGAAACCTCCGCCTCCCTGCGATAGTATAAGGCAGTATTCCCCGTTCGAGAGGTAGTTAATCCAGGGCCTCGGGGTGTTGGGATCTGTTATTACGAATTCGGTCCCATCCGCGCTGAAGTTGCCGTATTTTTTATAATTCGACATTTAAACGTTCATTTCCTTTCCAGCTCCACGGAGCGTTGAATTACTATTTTGAGTTTGGATGATTCATCGCCGTTTATAAGGCCTGCCGCTTCGTCGACCGACATGCCGGACACGGGCTTCCCGTCGATCGAGATGGCCCTGTCCTTTGACTTCAGTCCCGCGAGGTCGGCCGGTTCGCCCACAATGACGCTGTTGATCAGGAGATTGTCGCCGGCGGCATCCAGGAATATCCCGATCCCGACGAAAGAATGTTTTTGGTAGTCGATCTTTTTCCTTGTAAGCTCACATTCCCTCTGTATAAGGAAAGTGAAAACGGCACCGTCGCCTTTCGTAAGGTATTCGGTTATCTCGTCAAGGGATTTCCCTTTGGTGGCCATGTCGTTTATCTGTATTATCTCGTCCTTTGGTTTTAACCCGGCTGCTTCCGCATTCCCCCCGGAGATGACATCGGCCAACATGGTCTTGTCGCCCGGAGACTCGATCGCGAAGCCGAACCCGCTCTTGACCCTGTCCCTCTTTTCGGCTGCTTCCTTCTCCTTCTCTTCAAGAGCCCTTCTTTTCTTCGCCTCCGCTTCCCCTTTGGCTTTTTCCGCTTTCGCGAGAGCGTCTTTCGCGGGCTGGTAATCCGGGTTGGCCCGGAGGGCTTTCTTATATTGTTCGATGGCCGCGTCCAGGTTATTTGAAGTAAGGTACTGGTTTCCGAGGCCCACCAAGTTCTCCTCCTCGGATAACTTCTTTATTTCCGCGACCATGTCCTTGTTGATTTTCATCATGCCGATCTTGATCTTTACGTTGTAGTAGTCATCCCCCTCTTCCGTAATGACCCCTTCGACCTTCCTGCCGTCTTTAAAGATGATAGTATCGCCACGGGCCGCAGGCCTAAGGCATGCCCCCAAGACACAGACGGCGAATATAAAGACAAAAATCCTCCGCATTTCAACCTCCTTTCTATTCCCCGAAGATCCCCCGCCGGCCTTCTTCGGATCATCATCAAATCCTATTATAGGGATATCGTCAGGAATTAGATCGGAAGAGCAAA
>JAQTVK010000047.1 GCA_028706795.1 Candidatus Omnitrophota bacterium
TATCGGTAGCGACGAGCACCTTGTATTTGCCCGATTTGAAACCGCTGAGCGCCTCGCGGCGCTGGCCAAGGGAACGGTCTGAATGTATCTCGGCCGCGCTGTGCCCCATATCCCTTATTGAGTGCGCTATCTTCCTCGCGTTATGCTTGGTGCGGGAAAATAACAGTACCGCGCCGTGGTATTGGGCGAGCAGTTTACGGAGGAGCTGGGATTTTGCGTCTTTCCTGACAATGAATAATTCCTGCGTCACGTGCTCGGCCGCCGTCCCTGAAGGGGCGATCTCTATGCTCACGGGGAGTTTCATATACTTGGCGGCTATAACCATTACTTCCCTGGGTATAGTCGCGGAAAAGAGCATCGTCTGCCTTTCCTTCGGTACGAAACGCAGGATCCTGTCGACCTGCGGCGCGAATCCCATATCCAGCATGCGGTCCGCCTCATCGAGGACAAGCATCACTACCCCGCCGAGCGATACGTTGCGCTGTTCGACATGGTCGATAAGCCTGCCCGGCGTAGCGATGATAATGCGCGGCGCTTTGCGCAGGGACTGTATCTGTTCGTGCATGGAGGCGCCGCCTATAAGGCATGCCGTCCTCATCCCGAACGGCCGCGCTATCGCCTGGAAGGCATCATCTATCTGTATGGCCAACTCCCTCGTAGGGGCAAGCACCAGCCCGGACCCCTTCTTCTGCGCGAGGTTCTGTACCATGGGGATGGCGAATGAATGGGTCTTGCCTGTGCCGGTCTGCGCGACGCCGACTATATCCTTGCCCTGTATAGCTATAGGGATAGCTTTCAGCTGGATAGGCGTCGGCACCTTGAACTTTATCCGTTCGAGGATATCGAGGATCTTAGGTGCGATGCCCAGGCCGTAGAAACCGTCAGCGGCATGGTTATTGGCCGGTTGCGGCAGGTCCTTATCGTTTATTTTATGCGTCATCATGACCATTAATCCTTTGATCTGCGGTCTTGAGGTACCTGGCCGAGATGGACATGACAGTAGCCCTCATGATTGTAGATGCTCAAGATCTGCTTACAGTGCAGGTATTTACATTTCCTGCCTTTAGATGAAGTCCTTACTTTTTTGATATGTACTCCTTATGTTGATCAAGCCCTGTTAACTACAAACGTCCTCTTAAGCGAATCCATAAGCCTGCCCCTCTTTATCTCCCTCGCGAAGACGCCGGTAAGCAGGCGTGGTATTACGCAAATGAACGAAATGACCTCCCTGAAGGTCAAAACCCTGTTTTGGAAGGCACCCTTCAGGAATATCTTAAAATAGCGCTGCGGGGTGTAGAAAGAAAACTTTATCGTCCTGCCTATATTCTTCAGCGCCGGATAGTCGTATGTGTCGGAATAAAGCTCTCCCTTTTCGGTAATATGGTAGCCGGGTGTCTTCTCCGCCAACTCCCTTATCGGGGAATATTTCTCTATTCTTAGTTTGTTGCAGGTGATAAAATCCAAGCCTAACTCTTTGGCGAATTCGGGTATGTAGAGCATCTCCTCTTTAGTCTCGCCTATATTGCCGTAGATAAAATAACCGTTGTAGAAGATCGGGTATTTCGTCAACACCTTGAACGCTTCCCTGACCGTGGCGGAATCAAAACCCTTGTTAAGCTGCGTTAATATACGGTCGTGGGGGGACTCTATGCCGACCAGTAACGCTTTGAAACCCGCCTTGACCATTTTCCCCAGCAGCCGTGGGTGCTTGAATAATTCGATGCGGGCTTGGGCGATAAAGCGTTTCTTTATCTTGCGCTTGATTATCTCGTCGCATATCTTCTCCGCCCTGCCGGCATCGGCAAAAAGGTTGTCGTCGCTGAACAGGACTATCTTGGCGGTTATCCCTTCCAGTTCCTTGATAACTGAGTCGACGCTGCGCGCAGTATAAGTCCGTCTTTGGCCGAGGGGGTTCATACTGAATGTGCAGAATTTGCAATTGTGGGGACAGCCCCTAGCGGAGAGGATAGAATCAAAGGTAAGGTTCATCATCTCGATCCCGTTCACGGCAAGGCTGTATTTATTGTTCCTTAAAGCGCGGTGCGGGGCAGGCATATCCTCTATATTGAGCAGGGGCCTGTTCTTATTATGGACCACGACTCCCTTTTCCACGTAAGAGATGCCGAGGATGTCTTTCGGGGGAAGCCCTTTTAATATCTCCCGTATCGTCTCTTCGCCTTCCCCGCGGACGATGATATTAAGGTTCGGGCAGATATTGAAAAGCTCATCCGCCATCTCCGTCGCCTTGTACCCGCCCACGACCAGCGGTATATTGCCCGGGATGCGGTTAAGGAGGTTGCATATCTCCTTGAATTGGCGGTCCCAGCCGATAGTTACGCAGACGATATCGATCTCTTTTGCTATAAAATCCAGCAATTTAATAGGATTGGACAGCTCTTTTTCGTACCTAAGATCGATAAGCGTCAGCTTCTCGACAAGCCCTTCCGCGCTGCTCGCGACATACTCGAGCCCGGTAGGCGGAAAGAGCTTCATGACGCTCGTATTGCTGCTTTCGATATAGGGATTCAGGAATAAGGCGTGCTTGTATTTCACGGGGATATTATAACATAAAATACCCCTTTGGGGGCATAAATATGGCTGATGTTCCTTTATGCTGCGGGAACGTCTCCTTCTGGAGTTTTCTCGGCATCCGCTTTGGCCTGCATGGCTTTTTTATCCAGCTTGCTCTGCCTTTTCTCTTCTTTCTTCTTTTTATTCGCCATTTCCCTCTGGTACTTTTTAAACGAATAATTATCTCTTGCCATTATCTCCCCTTTTCTTTTTTATTTTTGGTTTGGCCCGCAAGCATAAGACGTCCGCAAACGGCGATAATTTCCCTTTTTCATACGGGAATTCTTTGCAATGGGCCGGCTTCAGGCTGTAATCGGCCTTGTGTATAGAACATAGCCCGGACGGGGTAAGGAAAGAACAGCAGTTATCTTCATAACTTGTCCCGACCCTGTATCCGGAAGGAAAATCCTTATCCTTCTCAAGATGGTAAAAATCCCCTTTTAGTTTAAGGGATAATATTTTTTTAGCTACTTCAAGGTCTACCCATGCCCCGAAATCACAACAGGAATGCTGTTGTCTGCATTTTAAGCAGTTGATCTTCTTCATTTTTCCCCTTCAATTATTTAATTGGTTTTATTATAAGGCTAATATCTTACTATATCAAGGACTTTGGGGATTAGGCTGGGGGGATGGGATTGCCGGGGTCCTGCTATTCTAGAACTATATCATCCAGACATATGGTGCCTGAGGCGGAAGCGTCGCCGGGCGCGACAAAAAACAGGATATTGTCTATATCCGATAAGTTTATGGAATCAACACTGGTATAATCGAATACCATCCTTGTCCATCCATAGGAATTGGCCGCGCGGCCTTTGCCGAGCTCGGCTTCGTGGAATGACCTGTCGCGCAGCTTGACCATGATATCGCAGGTCCCGAAGACCCAGAACGCGAGCCTGTTGTGTTTTGTAAAATCGTGCAAAGGATTTGAATTGTCGATATAGCCGCCGAAACAGGACCAGGGAAGGCCGTTCTTCGCGTAGGAGACCCTCATCGCCGCGAACCCGCCGTGGCTGGGGTCTTTTGAGCCGGCCCTCTGGTATACCATAGTACCGTCGCCGTCCCACCAGCCCAGCGAAGCCGCCGGGGACCAGAAATTACCGTCCTCAAAATCCTCGACGGTTACGCTCTTCCGGTTCTCGAGTTTTATCTGGTCGAGGTATATATTCCCTGACGAAGCCTCGTCGCCCGGGTCCACAAATAAAAGGATGTTGTCTATGGCGGACTTATTGACGCCGGTGTTTGCTATGTCGAAAGAGAGGTTATTCCAGGCGGCGGTATTTTTCGCTTTAAAAGTCCCCGCATCCTTCTCCGTTTGCGCTTGGTCGCGCAATTTAACCAGTATATTAGCGGAATTATACACCTTTAATGTCAATGTATCGTAGAAACTGAAATCCCGATGCGGGTTCGCAGCGGAGAACCAGGCTCCTGTCAATGACCACGGATCACCATTCTTGGAATAATTTACCTCCATTGAGACGCGTCCGTCAAAGGCGACCGTGTATGTATTCATGCGCCTGTATACGGTGTTTCCGTTCGAATCCCACCAGCCGACGGTAGTATCGGGTGTCCAGAAATTCCCGTCTTCAAAATCTTCGAGCACGATATCCGGGGCCGTGTAACCGGAAAAGTGCGCCCTGGACAGCGAGCGGAGGACATGCTGGTTCTTCATGAAAGTGTTCCATATGAGCCCGCTCATTCCGTTCTCGAACATCAGAAGTATGATGCCCTGGTCGATCCCGATATAATCGGGGTCATACCAGTTTCTCTCCACGTTGAACGCGTCGATAAACCCGTATGTATTCCAGACCTTGTCACCGTATGTGGCATAAATATATTTAAGGCCCGGGAGCGCGATGTCCGGAGCCAGGACGATAGACCCTCCCATACCGGTCGGGGCGATGGTGCCGTCCGCATAATTCCCATAGGCCGGCCTTGCGCCGTAAGCATTGTAGCCGTCCGGCCCGTCGCAGGCCGTAATGCCCCACATATACTCGCTGTATCCGGAACCCCTATTATCAATGGCGAACCGTTGGTTTGCCCTGACCCCCTCGATAGAATTCTGCCACCAGTTCACGCCCAAGGCATCGGCTGTATTCCTGAAATCAAACCACGCCTGGGCATATTGGTAAGTGAAGACCTGTCCGCCCGGCGTGAATGTGAAATCCGGCCCTCCGTAACCGCCCTTTGGCCGGTGGAAGACGTAGAAAGATTCGGCGGGGATCGCATGGGTGGGAGAGCCGATCGCCAGGAGGTATAATACGATGGCTTCCGAATATACGTTATAATATCCCTGGAAGTTGTCTGGTTCATGCCACGCCTGGCGCATGAGACCCAGGTTCGGGTCGTACATCCAATCCCATTCCACCCTCTTGTATATATAATCGGCCAATGCTTTGATGTCTCCGCCGAAATATTCCCCTGCCTGCAAGGCGCCGGCTATTAAAAGGGCTGTATCGATGGTTGACACTTCGCGGAACGGCGTATCGGAAGGGGTACCGTCCGCTTTCAGGAAGTGGTAGTAGAAACCATGCACTCTCGGAGTGCCGACGGCAATAGTTTGAAGGGTCTTCTTCGCGCGGTCATAGCCCTCCCCCCGGGTTATCCATCCCCTCTCCACCCCTACCGTGAGGGCCGAAAGATAGAAACCGCTCGAGGCGATGCTCATAACGCCGCTCTGCGTCCCGGTGGTTGAAAAGCGATCGAGTGTCAGGCCGCTGGGATATGTGGATGCGATAAAATAATCGAATGTCTTACGGGCTATCAGGTCCTTAAAATCGGCATCTGATAGGACGGTCACGGTTATCGCATCGCTCCAGGCGCTGGCAATACCGCCCCACTCGGGAAGCTTGTCCCATGCGCGGACACGGTAATAATAAGTGCCTGGTTGTCTCGCAGGTATATTCTCATAATTTACGCGCGGCCAATACTGCGGGGGGTTTACGGTGGTGAAACCCGGATTCGTGTCCTCTGCCAGCTCGTATATGTAATCCCCGGAACTTTTACTCCAATTTAAAGGAAATGTAAAACTCGGCATGGGGCGCGATACGGGCGACAACACCGGCATCGGCAATGTCGGCACGGTGATATTGACGACCTGGCTGATATACGTTGTCTGGCCGTTATCGGTCCTTGTCACATAGTAACTCCATGTGCCTACGCCCGTTGCGGTAAGGCTCTGCATATTGTAATTCCTGCGGACCTCAATGAACGTGTTGCTTCCCGGCGCGTGCTCGTAAACGGTCATCTGCGGCAGGTTCCGGCCCCAGGATAAAGTGAATGACGTGCTTGTCCCGCCGGGGAGGTTTACTACGTTAGAGATAGTGAGGTTAAGCTGGATGGGAGCGGCTTCTGCCGGCCCGGGTGCAAATAATAAGATAGAACTCATTGATACGGATAAAACCAGGACAAATAATATCTTCTTCATATTGTCCCTCGCGCTTCTTTTCATTGTTTCTCCTTAATATTGCCCCTGTGGGCATAGTTTAACACACAACACCTTTCTTTCAAGAGAAATTTATTGCTTTTTTAAGGGAATTTATTTACCGTATAGCAGGATATAGTGGCGAGTTAGATATAAAAGAAAAGAATCTCCTGCTGACAGATCTTCTTCGACTCTCTTGGCACCTCCTACAAAAACATCCCCTTTGAGATCATGATTCTCGACTCCCAATTTTACATATATATCCATAGCGTTAAATCGTTACATAGGAGGCAAGGGACTGAAATTGGCATCGTCAAAATAGCAAGACCCCCCTGTCTTCTTTTTGGCGGCCTGGACCACTATCTTGATCTTTGCTTTAGCGGCGCTTGGGGGCGCAATGGCCGCCGGAGTTGATAAAAGTTTCCAAGTGTCGCTGGCGCCGGCAAGCGGAGGGCTCTTTACCGAATCACCTATTATGGCGCTATCGGCAGTGCACCATTCTATCTGTATCCACGCCTTAGTGTCGCCGGAAATAGAGTCGCCGGGTTTGCCTAAAACATAGACACTCGCTTTATACTGCATGCCGGGAATTACATCGACATACTGTTCAAATAATCCATCGCCATAATCCCAAACCCAGGCCTTTCCGGACTGTTTGCCGTTTCTATATGTTTCCGTATCATATGTAGCGTCGCCGTACAAACCCCATCCGGGCGGATCAGCTTTTTCGAAACCCGGGTTGATAAGTAAATTACCTTGCTCAGCGGATGAGGATAAACTAACAGAACCCAGGACAAGGACAAGGAAACAAATAAGATATGATCTTTTCATCCTTCTGTTCCTCCTTTTATTTAGCTGGTTTTATTATAGGGGCAATATCTTACTATATCAAGGATTTTTGGGGATCAGGAAGGGATTTACTCGCGGGATTTGAGACTACTATTAATAAAATTTTGGGGCAGGGATATTGGACCCCTGCCCCATCTCTAAACGAAACTTACTTAACTGACTTTTTTCTGCTGAAACCAAACAAACCGACCAATCCTGAACCGAGCAAAAGCATGCTTGCCGGTTCCGGAACTACCTGCGCATCAAAGCTGGCATTATCGAAGTAGACATCATTGGCGCTATGGTCCGTAGGAGATACCAGGACATAACCCAACTTTGCCGTCGTGACGCCATCCGGCGCTACCGTCCATGGAGTTTCAAAGTACGTCCAATCGGTATCCGCAGTTGTAAGCTTGGCGCTCT
>JAQTVK010000048.1 GCA_028706795.1 Candidatus Omnitrophota bacterium
CCTGCTTATCGAAGTAGCGGTAGCCTACGAAAATACCGTCCGAATAATATACTTTACCGTCCTTGCCCGGATAAGTGGAATATGCCGAACAATCCTCCCACCTGAGCGGGAAGGTCGTGGGCAGTTTGCCCGACGGGTTGTAATCTCCGAGAAGGACATCAGCGATAGCGTTGCCGCCCTCCTGCCCGGGATACCACATCTCAATTATCGCCGGGACCGCATCGGCCCATTCGTTCATAAGGACCGGTGCGCCGGTATTCAGCACGACGATCGTATTTTTATTCGCCACGCTGACTTTCTTGACAAGATCGTTCTGGCTATCGGGAAGGTTTATATCCTTCCTGTCGAAACTTTCAGCCTCGAAACGGCCGGAAAGGCCGATAAAAACGATCGCGACATCGGATTTCCTGGCGGCCTCGACTGCCTTCTCGCCCAGTTCCTGCGGGATGTTCCATCCGAGTTTACAGGCCGCGGCCCCCCAGTTTTCGTAGCATTCGACGCGCACGTCATACTCCTTGCCCACCTCAAAGTTCATCGTCGTGCTTTTAGTCTCTTCGCCGTGGTCCCTCCAGCTGTTTATGACCTCCCTGCCGTCTATGAACAGGCGGGAACCGTCATCGCTGCGCAGGTTTAGCTCATACTCGCCGGTCTTCGGCGGCGTGAGTTTTGCCGTCCACCTGACGGAGAAATTATCTTTCTGTATGCCGTTTGCCGGCGGCGCCTCGCCCCACGAAAAATCTATTTGCTTGTCTACCCTTTTCAGGGCCGGCGTGCCGGAAAGCTGCTGGTTATTGAAATATTCCCCCAGAAAACCGTTTACTTTCTTTCCGCCGAATACGGTATATACGGCCGACGTCTCGATCGGCACCATTTCGCCGTCAAGTTTGCAGCCCAACGCGTAATTTATGGTGACTTTTCCGCCGATCCTCTTCTTCAGGCCTTCAAGCGGGCTCACCGCGTAGGCCGGGGTTACCTCCGAACTGCCTCCGCCGGCAACCCTGTTGATAGCGGCATTCGGGCCTATGACCGCGATCGATTTGACCTTATTGGCGTCGATGGGCAGGATCCCGCCGGTATTTTTGAGCAGGACTATGCCATCCCTGGATGTCTGGAAAGCCACCTGTTTGTGTTCCGGCGTATTAAGCGATCCGCGGCTCGGTGCCGGATTGGCATCGAAAAGGCCGAGCCAGAACATCGACCTGAGAATACGCCTTACTTTGTCATCTATTACAGATTCTTTCACCTGGCCGTTCTTGACGGCGTTTACAAGATTTGCGTTAAAGAAATCCCCTTTCGGCATCTCGAGGTCGAGGCCATAATTCGCCGCGTTGACCGTGCTGTGCGTGGCTCCCCAGTCCGAGACGACAAAACCCTTGAACCCCCAGTCCTTCTTGAGGATATCGTTGATCAGATGGTCGTTCTCGCTGCTATGGTAGCCGTTCACCTTATTGTAAGCGGCCATTACCGACCATACTCCGCCCTCTTTTACCGCCGCCTCAAATGCCGGCAGGTATATCTCCCTCAGCGCACGCTCGTCAATGACGACATCTATCGTGCCGCGTTCCCATTCCTGGTTGTTGCAGGCGTAATGTTTTACTGTCGCAACGACTTTATTGTCCTGGAGGCCCTTCACGTACTTTACCGTCAGTCGCGACGTAAGATACGGATCCTCGCCGAAACTCTCGAAATTCCTTCCGCCCATCGGGACCCTGTGGATATTAACGCACGGCCCGAGGGACATATTCCTGTCCTTCCCCTTGACTTCTTCGGCAAGCACAGTCGACACCTTATAGATAAGGTCCGGGTCCCACGTCGCCGCCATGCATATGGACGACGGCAAGGCCGTCACAGGGCCGCTCCTGGCGACGCCGACCGGGCCGTCGCACATCTTCAATTTCGGGATACTTAATCTCCCGATAGCATACGTCTCCATCTCGTTTCCCGCGATAAGGGTCACCTTCTCGCTGAGGGTCATTTTTTTTATCAATTCGTCTATCTTGTTTTCTACCTGCGAGTCCTCACCATAAACAATTGCGCCTGAAACCAAAAGGAACGAAACAAGGGAGATGAGAAAAACACCGGGCCTATTCATTTTCTTTTAATCCTTTCATCAGGTTGCCTATATCCGGCATGTCCATGGAGAACTTCTTGTAATCAGACGGTACCTCAAACAGCGAATCCGGCTGAGGGCCGGTCTTTATATTCCTATATTCAACGCTCCAGCTGCCGTCTAAAGCAGCCGACTTAAGGGGAAGGTTGGAGCCGCTCTCTATCCATTGGAGCATCTCGTTCTTGATCCCGTCGATCTCGTAGGTCACCTTATATTTATCCGCCGTCTTGCCGTCGACCGTATCCTTGCCGAGGGGCGTGCGCTCGAGCTCCCCTTCGATCTTTTCTGAGGCGGCCATCATCTTTTTGGGGTCGAACGCCTGCTCCATATACATCTTCTGGCCGGGCATCAATATCCAGACGACTTTCTTGTCCATTCTCGATATGGATACGCTCTCCGGAGCTTCCATCCTGCTCTTTTCCCCGCTTACGAAAACCTTAGCGCTGAAGGTATTTCCCCCCTGGGTGGTGACTACATCAGCGGAAAAGTCCACCGCGAAGGCGGACGCGGCCAACGAGAGGACCAGGATAACCGCAAAACAAAAAGATACCCTCATTAATCTCCTCCTCATTTATGATAAAAACGGCACAACATCAATTATATATTGCGTCCACCGATTTATCCAGTAAAAATTTGGGGACGCTTCACCGTTAAGTGAAGTGTCCCCAAATGAAACGCCCTCCATGTTTTATTATTCCGTGATCTTATAGCACTCCCCGTCCAGGACGATGATGACGTTCTTTGCGATCGCGAAATATTTCGCGGCCCGGGGATTCTGCCTGAGGAGCTCAAAATAGCGCCCGCTCAAATATTTCACCTCAATGGTCTTCAGGTTCTCTGCATATTTCGCATCGACCCAGACGTTATCCTTGAGGTAGAACGTCTTGTCACCGATGTGTTTTATGGTATCGAGCGCCGGCCGGTAGGCGATCTTCTTCTCTTTCATGTCGTAAATATTGGCGGAGCTTGAAACGGCGCTTGCCCCGACTTCGCGCGCCATAGAATTCTTCCAGGCCATGCCCTCAAGCTTGACGCTGTCCGCATCAACACCCCTTATGCCCCAACTGCGGTAATCCTTTTCGTTTTCCAGGACAAGGAAAGAGGTATACGGCGTCATTATTCCGTGCTCCTTGCTGAGTTTCACTATTTCATCTACGAGTTCCTTATTCTCGCCCTTAAACCGTATCTCGCTCATGAGATAACCTATCTTTCGCGTGGCCCAGATGCGCGGAATGAAATCATTCTCGGTGCTCGCCGCAGGGAACTTGTCCTCAAATGTCATCCTCTTCTCGGAACCGTTGACGTTTCCCGTAAGCGTAATAGCGGTCGCGCCGTCGCCTTCATATCTTCCGAAAAGGACGAGCTGCGTTCCCTTGAAAATATCCGGAAGCGTGACCGGGTAAACGTCTTTTACCTTTATCTTCCCGAAATCAAGTTTTATGTCGGAGAGCACCGGCTCGCTGATCTTGGAGTAGAATGAGGAGACCTTCACCTCTATGTTCTCTCCCGGCACGACGTATTCGCATACCCCGCGCTGGACTTCGGCCATCTTGTCGAGAAGATGCGTGTTCACGTCGTTTCCGACGCCGAAGATAAATATCCTCGCCTTAACACCGTTGGCATCCGCGACATTTTTAAGTATATCGTTGGGATTTGTCGTACCGACCGTAGGCTCTCCGTCAGTAAGGAATACGACCATCCGGGGCCTCTTCGATCCCCCGAACATCCTGAGCGATGTCAGAAGGGCGCTGTTTATGTCGGTCCCGCCCCTCGCCTGGAATTTGCCGACAAAATCGGAGGCGCTGCTTATATTGTCTTTCGTGGCATCGACAAGCGCGTCCCTGAACGTATTCACGCCGGAAGCGAAACTGACGATATTGAACCTGTCTCCTTCGCCGAGCTTATTGACGCAGAACCGGAGCGCCTGTTTCGCCTGGTCTATTTTCGCGCCGTCCATGCTCCCGGACGTGTCGAGTACGAAGATTATGTCTTTATCTATTGCGCGGGTGTCGAGTTCCCCCGGCGAAAGGAGCAAAAGGAAATATCCCTCCCCGCCCGCCTTTTCGCGGTAAGCGAGCAGGTTAAGCCCAACGTCCTTTTCCGAAACGGTGTAATACATCACAAAATCCTTGTCCGGCCTTACGTTCTTCGCCTCGAAGCCGCAGCTGGCGTTAAACTGCTCAAGTTTCGTGTCGACCTCATGGCTGGGGGAATATATACTCTTGATCGGGACCTTCGATGCCACTTTTGCCGAGATAGTCACCTCTTCGAGCGGCTTGGGCGAGAACTTCTCCGTGTTGAGCGGATATACATATTTGTATACGCCGGCATCGTAATTGAGCGTCTGCTGATAGACTATCTCTATGCGAGTCTCCCCGTGTTTCGGGACGGGATAGACCCTCGCCCTGAACATGTTGCGCCCGGCGTATTCCAGGAGCCCCGGGTCCTTCATGCGCCTTACAATATCTTCGTATATCTGTCTCGCTTTGTCCTTATCCAGGACCTCCCCGCTTACCCTCTTGCCGTTCATATAGAGCACGAACTCCTTGATCGCCGCCTCTTCAGGTATCGGGAACATGTAGGTCGCCTCAAGGTCGACGTCGTAATCATTCTTGAAGACCTGGTCGATGGACGTGGTCGCGACGCCGTTATTGATATCGATCTTCACGCGGTGATATTTAACCGGAAGGGGTTGAGGGCCGGGAAACGGCCTCTCGATAATGACATCCCGCGGCGGCTCGGCTATCAGCATGCCGTCCGCAAAAGCTGTATTTAAAACAAAAAACAAGCCTGAAATTAAGAACGTCCCGTACGCAAATGCCTTGATCTTCATGGGAACTCCTCCTCTTTTCACTCAATTAGACAAGAGAGGATGCAATAAGTTCCCGAAAAAATCGGGTAGGTTATTCTTTGGAGATGAGCTTGATGCGGACCTGGACGATATCCCGGCCCTGGGGCGCTTCTTTAAGGAGGGGTTCCTGGAGGACGCCGATACCTGACAGGTTCTCTACGAATTTCGCATAACCGGCCGCGGGTATCTCGGCATCGACATATTGGGGCATTCCGGTATCTTTATTTACTTCGGTCTTTGTGACTTTACCCTGCGCCAGCTCTACCTGGTTCCTTACCTTCGAAAGGGCTTCGGTCAAATACGGTTTCCGGCTTATGGCCATTTCCGCTTCGGGACGGACGGCTTTTTCTTCCCGGAGGGACACGTCTTTAAATTTCCTCGAGACATAGCTGTCCATTGTTACGGATTTTTGCGCGTCGCGCGCTTTGGCCAACTCTTCTGTCCTGACGAGAAGAGCGATCTCAATGGGCTTGTTTTCTGCCGGCGGCGGCAAGGCAGAAGGCGCCTGAGCAACCACATTTCCGATCAGATCGGAATCACTGGATCCCTTGTTGATAAAGGCCATGTCTATCTCTTTCTTGTCTCCCTCAACGCCTGCCGACCTGCCGCCGAAAGATAATTCACTTTTCATGACGACCCCGGTTCCGGTCGCCGTTTTCGCCTGCGGGATACATACAAGTTGTTCCACGGGCTTCTTTATACCGACCGTAGAGATAATTAAAACGATCGCCGCCGCCATCGCAGCAAGCTCCAGCGGGACCTTGATCTTTACCGGCACAAACAAGGCGCGCATTATCTTCTCGAAGGCCGAACGCCTTTCGATGCGTTCACGCACCTTCTGAAGAAAATCTTCGGGCGCCTTCACCTTAGGCAGGGCGCTCATCTGCTTCAGGTATTCTTCTTCCGGCAATAAATTTTTCTTCTCTCTCTTATCCATCTAAACCAACCCCTTTAACTTCTCTCTTAACTCCTGCCTCGCCCTCGCAAGCTTCGATTTTACGGTCCCGAGGTTATAGCCGGTCGCCTCCGACACCTCTTCATAAGACAGGCCTTCGACATCTCTCAGCACAACGACCGACTTCTGGTCGGCCGGAAGGGAATTTATGGCCTCCTGTATCAGCTCACCCTTCTCTTTCCTGTCCAATTCAGCCGACGGGGACAGGGATCTTCCTCCGACCTCGAAGGCCCGCTCGCCGTCCTCGGTCTCTTTGGGCTCGTCCAGCCGGACCATATTCCTGCTGCCGCGGTATTGCGCGGACTTGAGCCTGTTCTTGCAGGTGTTGACCGCTATCCTGTATATCCACGTCGAAACAGAGGATTCGAACCTGAAACCTTTCAAGGACCGGTAGACCTTTACGAACGTCTCCTGCGCGCAGTCATCGGCCTCGTCGTGATCCCCCAAAAAACGGTAGCATAAATTGAAGACTTTATCCTTATGTTTAAGGACCAGTTCATCGAAATTTACGCTATCTTCACTCATTTAGACAATCTTCAGTTTGGAAAGTTCCGCTTCCGGGATCGGCTTTGCCTTGAGGTTCGTATCCACGCATGCGCAGACGACCTTCGCTTTCAACAGCAGCGCGCTCCCTCTTTTTATCTCCTGCGTGAAGTCTATGGAGGCATGCCCCACTTTTTCGATCGAAGTGGCTATCTCGACCGTGTCGCCGTAAACCGCAGGGCATTTGTAGTCGATCTCGATGTGGACGACCGGGAATATCGTCCCCTGGCGGGCCAGTTCCCCGACGTCGATCCCTTTTTCGCGGAGGAGCTCGGCCCTCCCCTCTTCGAGGTGGTTTAGGTACGCGGCGTGATACACGACACCTCCGCAATCCGTGTCATGGTAATATATCTTTTTTTCAAGCCGGCCTTTTGGCATGGGTTATTTCCCGGGTTTAAAATATACCACTACATCAAGATGGTGCAAATGGGTCTTGAGGTCCTTCTCGAAATCCGCGGCGACCGCTTCGGCCTCCCTGACAGTCATATCTTCCTTCACGACAAAACAAATATCTACGAAGATCTTATCCCCGGCTTTCCTTGTCCTGACCCTGCTGACACCGAACATCCTTGGCTTATATTCATCCACTACCTTCCTTACCTTATCCCTTATCTCTTTTGACGGGACGGCATCCAAAAGCTCCATAAAATTCTTCCTTATCGTCCTCACTGGAGGCAGGATAAAGACCAGCGCCAGCAGGATGGCCATGGCCGGGTCGACGAAACGCGAAATATTGGTGTATCCCTTCTCTTTTAGCACCC
>JAQTVK010000049.1 GCA_028706795.1 Candidatus Omnitrophota bacterium
CTTTAATTTCGTCTTTATATTAGCCAGGTCCCCGGCAGATATGCTCATCGACGGGACGAACTTTCCGTCCATTATGTCTATCTGGACCAGGTCGCAGAAACCTTCGGCCTGGGCGATCATCCTTTTCAGTTCGTCGGGCTTGTCCGTAAGCACTGCCGGCACTATCCTCATCGGGTCGCTCCTTTGTTTATATAATCGAGTAAGAATTCCGCGAGATTTCGTGAGGCAAGATCGACATTCTTCTTGAGGCGCAGCAACCTTGGCGGCCACAAGAGCTGCAGGAAAGACCTCGGCAGGTCATCCAACAGCGTGTCGCTTACCGCTTTTACCGCGATAAAAGGGACGTTGTGCCTTTTCGCGGCCGATGAGACCGCCTCCGATTCCATATCGACGATGATGGCGCCTTCCCTTTGGGCCGCCGCGGTCTTCTCCTCGCAGGTAAATAGCGGCCGCGGGGAGCAGAATAACTTACGGTCTTCCAGGTCGGATACTACCACATCTCCGACCTTAAGGTCCTTGGAAAGCCCGCCGCAAAACCCGGCCGAGATCATCAGGTCGGGCTTGAAATCTTTTATGATATCTTCCGCCGTCTTGCCGGCGTTCTCTGCGCCCATGCCGCTTTTCGCAAGGACCAGGTATCCATCCTTCGCCGGTACCACCGGCCGGAGCGATTTAAAAAAATTGATGTCCAGCAGGCGCGCCAGGGGCCTGAGTTCCCAGTAAAACGCGAAGATGACGGCGATCTTTTTCATTTTCAACCCAGCTTCTTGAGCTTCTTCTTGACCTCTTCGATGAGCACATCCGGCGTCGACGCGCCCCCGATTATGCCGACGGATTTCACGCCTTTCAGCGCCGACGGCTTCAGGTCCTTCGCGCTCTCTATCTGTATCGTATTCTTATTGTAGTTATGGCAGAGCTTCTTGAGCTTCAGGGTATTTGAGCTGTGGTGGCTTCCGACGACTATCATGAGATCGGCTCTCTGGGCGAGCTTTACCGCGTCCTCCTGCCTCTTCCTGATGTCTGCGCATATTGTATTGATTATCTTTATCTCATGGGCCACCCTCATCACCTCGGCGACGACATCCCTGCAGAGCTCCACCGAATGGGTCGTCTGGAAGATAAGGCCGACCTTGTATTTCAATTTCGCCTGGTCGACCTCTTTATGGTTGGCGACCACTATCGCCTTCTCTTTCAGGTGGCCTAATATGCCTTTTATCTCGGCGTGGTCCTTATCTCCCACGATCAGGACCTGGTAACCTTCCTCTTCCAGCTTCTTCGCCGCGATCTGTGCCTGCCTGACGATGGGGCATGTGGCGTCGACTATCTCTATCTTTTTCGCTGCGACCTTAGCCCTCTCGTCCGGGGAGATGCCGTGCGCGCGTATAATGAGCATCCCGCCTTCTTTTACTTCTCCTATAGTCTTCGCTTCCGTCAGCCCCTTCTCGGAGAGCTTGCGGGTAATAGCCTCGTTATGGACCAGCTCTCCGGTTATATAGGCCGGCACGCCTTTCGAAAGCGCTTCTTCGGTAAGTTTCACCGCGCGGTTCACGCCGAAACAGCACCCTATCTTCCTGGGTGTCAATATCCTCATCTCTTCTCTCCCTGTTTCGCGTACCCCTTCGAGTAGAACCATTCCGCGGATCTCCGGAAGGCATCCCCGACATCGCTCTGCGGAAGACCGAGTTCTTTCACCGCCTTTGAACAATCGAACGCGAACGGCTTACCGCCAAGCCTCAACCCTTCCCACGGAATAAGGGGTTCCTTGTGCGTGACATACTGGCATATCTTTTGCGATACATACCCCAGCGGCAATAAGAGCGCCGGGTAAAACTTGGTCTTCGGCTTCGGCCTGCCCGAAATTTTGCTTAAAATGCCGAACACCTCGTCAAGCGTAAGGTTATCGGCCCCCAGGATATAACGCTCGCCTATCTTTCCTTTTTCTTCCGCGAGCAGGTGCCCGGCGGCCACATCACCTATATCGATATAATTTATGACGGTATCGATATAACCCGGAAGCCTGCCGTTCAGGTAATCAAGTATCATCTTTCCCGGAGGGGTGAGGTTGTAGTCTCCCTCGCCCACCGGCGTCGTCAGGCTGACGGTGACGATCGGCAGCCCTGCTTTGGTATATTTAGCCGCTTCCTCATACGCCAGCCATTTTGAGCGGGCATAGTGGCCCGCCATCTTCCCCAGGCCCAATACCGCCCTCTCATCGGACGGGTTCTCCTTTGTGCCCCCTTTTAAAATGGCGGCCGTGCTGGTGAAGACGACCTTATCGACCCCCTCTTCGAGCGCGGCCTGGAATAAATTCCTTGTTCCGGTCCAGTTGATATCATAGACTTCCTTGGGATTTGCGTACCAGAGATGGACATACGAGGCCAGGTGGTATACGGTCTTGACCCCGGCGAGGGCTTTCTTGAGCGATTCCGGGTCACGCAAGTCGCCGTAGGCGAATTCGACATCGCATTTCAATCCCTGCTCCTCGATGAGATTCACGAGATTGGAATTCTTGCGCACGAGGCAGCGGACCCGGTCCCCTCGTTTGTCCAGTAACCTCACGATTTGCGAACCCACAAACCCGTTTGAACCGGTCACCAAAATCATTTTTGTCTCCCGGGGTTAACTGAATTGCCAGCCGATCAACGTCATTATATCCTTGAACGACTTCCCTTCGAGCACGCTGGCCGGCTCGAAGCCGCAATGGACCGCGCACTCGACACAGCGCGGGTTCTTGCTCTTGGGGCCGTACTTCTTCCAATCCGTCTTTTCGATAAGTTCCTTGTAGGTCGCGAAATGCTTGTCGGCAAGCTGGTAACAGGGCGAGCGCCACCCTATCGGGTTGCGCGTCGGCGTCGACCAGGGCGCACAATCCAGTTCGCGCTTTCCCTGAACGAATTCGAAATATAACGGCGAACCGAGAAAATTGTATTTTTTGAACTCGGGCTCGAGTTTACGGAAGAAATCCGCTAGTTCCTTCTTGTGGAAGAAGAACGCCTCGTCCACCTGCGGGTACCCGTAGGCCGGCGATATGAGGAAACCGTCAACCCCGGCGCCCTGCAGGGTCTTGAACAACTGCTTAAGTTCGTTTATGTCCGTCTGCCTGTAGACGGTGGTATTGGTACAGACGAAGAAACCTTTCTTCTTTGCCGCCTTTATCGCCTCGATCACCCTGGCGTATGTCCCCTTAAGCCCTGTTATCGCGTCGTGCATCTTCTCGGGCCCGTCCATATGGAAATTTATCATTAGGTTGCCGCTCGGCTTCAGGTTGTCGATCTTATCCTTCAATAGCAGGCCGTTGGTGCAAAGATAGATATATTTGCCCTTTTTGGCGAGTTTCTCGATCAGTTCGGAGATATACGGGTAGACGAGCGGTTCTCCGCCGCAAATAGAGACTATCGGCGCCCCGCACTCGTCCGCAGCCTTAACGCATTCGGCGACGGTCATCATCTTGTGCAGGTCGCGCTTATATTCCCTTATGCGTCCGCAGCCTTCGCATGATAAATTGCACATGAAGGTCGGTTCGAGCATCAAGACCAGCGAGAACCGCTTATTGTTCCTGATCTTGTTTGCGATTATGTGCTTCGTCATTCTGGCCGTTAAGCCGGGCTTGAATCTCATTTTCTCAGACCTTTATCTTTCCTCGGTTGGCCGCGTATTCGGCCAATGCGATAAGCGGAAAATACGCGGAATAAAGCTCATAGCGCAGGTAGCATACCCTCGGGAAACCCGTTCCCGTGAAATAAGGCTCTTCCCAGTTGCCGTTTATCTCCTGGCCCGTTACAAGGTAATCTATGCCGCGCTCTACGGCGCTGCTGTCGTAGTCACCCGCGGCAAAGAGTATGAAAAGCGCCCAGGCCGTCTGTGAAGCGGTCGAGGGTCCCTTACCTTTCTTGAACGGGTCCTCGTAAGTCACCGCCGATTCCCCCCATCCGCCGTCCCCGTTCTGGATCCCGTATACCCATCCGGCTGCCGACGCCAGCTCTTCCTTCGACTGCCCCGGCGCCGATAAAGAAAGGCCCCGCGCGGCCAGGAACGTGCCGTATAAATAATTTACGCCCCACCTGCCGTACCACGTCCCGTCGGGCAGTTTCTCTCTTCTCAAAAATTTCACGGCATTTTTAAGCGGGGGCTTCTTGGCATCATAACCGAGCCTGCCGAGCAGCTCGCAGACCCTGCCGGTTATGTCCGCGCACGTCGGGTCGAGCATCGCGTTATGGTCGGAAAACGGGACCTTGTTCAGGAAGCGCTTGTTGTTATCCTTGTCATAAGAACTGAATCCGCCGTCACGGGATTGCATCTTCAACACCCACCCCAGACCGCGCTCGAAGCCGGCCTTTTTTTGCGCCTCTTCCGGCCCCATATCTATTTGCGTAAGTCCGAGCAATACCTGCGCGCTATCGTCTATATCCGGGTAAAATTCGTTCCTGAACTGGAAATACCAACCGCCGGGCTCGGCGTCTTTAGACTTGACCTTCCAATCGCCGGGCTCGTTGACCTGCTTGGAGAGCAGCCACCGGCCGGCTTTCCTCATCGCCTCACTACCCTTCGGGAAACCGGATATGCCGAGGGCATACGCGCAAAGCGCGGTATCCCAGACCGGCGAGACGCAGGGCTGCATCTCTACCCTGTCTCCCTTATACGCGAGCAATTTCAGGACTTCGTCCAGGTTGGACTTGACCAGCGGATGGTCGTTCTTATACCCGAGACAGCTTAAGGCCATCACAGAATTGATTATCGCCGGATAGATCGCGCAAAGCCCGTCGCTTTTGTCGAACCTTTCTATCATCCACCGTTCGGCTTTCTTCATCGCCGCGCCCTTCAGGAACGCTAACCTCAATTTATATAAGACCTTTATCGTCCCGTCCAGGAAGAGGAAAAGATTTTTCCAGCTTATCACGCGCCTGTCCCAGCGTATGCCGCAATCTTTCATCCTGCGGCCGTCACGGTAAAGCTCGTCGACGCTGAAATTTTTCGCGAGCGGGCGCACCGGCCTGAAAGCCCAAATTATCGAAAGCGGCACGACGATCGTCCTCGTCCACGCGCTGAAATCGTAAATATTCACAGGGGACCACTCCGGGAGCAGCACGAGTTCCGGCGGGATAGCCGGCGCCGCGCCCCAATTCCCGAGGCCGAACATGGCGAGATAGAACCTGTTATAGCTGTTGGACCTTTCGATGCCGCCGAGGCTTAATATTATCCGGAGGTCCCGCGCCATCAGCTGGTTTGCCTCCTCGAATCCTTTAAGCTTCAGCGCCATATAATTCTTTATGGTGGCATTAAGTTCCGGGGGGCCGCCGGGATAGATGGACCAGCCTCCGCTCTCGAGGCGCCCGGCCAAAATAAAATTCACGAGTTTCTCTTCCAGCGCGTCGTCTCTTATCCCCAGGAACCGCAAAAGGAAGATAGTATCCGCCTCAAGGCCGAGGTCCATGTGGAAATTCGAATGGAAGTAGCCGTCGGCATCCTGTCTGCTCAAGAGATACTCCTGAGCCCTGTTTATCGCGTTTAAGAGTCTCTCGCTCATACGTTAAGGCAGTATCTTACTATTTTTTCAAGTTCTTCTATGTCTACGGAAGTGTTTTTACAAGGCCCTTCGGGGCGCTTGTTCGGAAGCCCGAAGACCGGCATCTTCGGGGCCGTATCCTGTATACCGGAGATGAGGTCCCTCTCGCACGCTACGCCTATGACCGCGTCGGGCCTGTTGTCCTTTATCGCTTTCCTCGCCTCGTCCCCGCCGAAAGCGGTGTAGGCGGTAAATTGGTACTTCTCGCTGAGTTCTTTTATCTTGGCCCTTACATCCGCGGAGAGGCAGCGCGGCAGGAGGAGGAGTATCTTCTTTGAGCCCCTGCCTGTCCTTGTCGCGTACATAAGGTCATTATGGAATTTGACGAAGGAATTGCCTATCCTGTCCCTCGTTACGCCGAAAAGGCCGGCTAGCTTTACCGATCCGGTAAGGAATATGCGCAACGGGAGCCGCCTGACAATAAAAGACGGCGCGAGTTTGACCCTTAAGACCGCCGATAAGACCTGCGTCAGGTACCATGCCGCCGTTAAAAACCCGAAGATACAAAAAACTATCCCGGCTATATCCGTAAAACCCCGCCCGAAACTTTCAAAACGCGGAAGGGCCAGGTACCAAAACAACCAAACTCCAAGCAAGACAAGGAGTAATACCAAAAAAGAGAAACAAATGAAGAGTGATTTTGGGGCGTCGCTCGAGCTGCCGCCTTTAGTGCCCGGCTGCCAATCCGCCCATTCGTCGCCCAAAAGCCTGTCTTCCAGCCTCTTTCCCTTCCCTGTCTCTTTCATAAGGGCATAATTATAGCACGAATAAGGGGTGGACGCAATAATGCTATTAGGCGGATTTGCGGATGATAAGCTTGGGATCAAAGAAACGCGTGAAGGATTTCTTATGGGGGGAGTTTATCGAGTTAAGCAAGTCTGATCCGGCCTCATAGGCAATATCGACCACGGGCTGGTCTATAGTGGTTATAGGGGGATCGAAGAGCTCGCATATCGGTATATTATCAAACCCGACCACGGCTATGTCTTCCGGCACCTTCTTCCCTTCCGTCTTTAAGGCCTTTATCGCGCCGATGGCCATCCTGTCGTTCGCAGCAAAGATTCCGTCCGGCGGGGTATCGAGCGAGAGGAATTTTTTCGCCGCGACCTCGGCGTCCTCGTACCTGAAATACCCGCGCTCCACGTACTCCGGCCTGAATTTAAGGCCGGCTTCTTCGAGAGCCTGTTTATACCCCTTGAACCTCTCCTCGGCATCGAACCAGTTCTCGTGCCCGTGGATGAAGGCTATCTTCTTCCTGCCGGTATCTATGAGGTGCTTCGTGGCGATATAGCCGCCCTTCCTGTTATCGCAGCCGAAAGAATCCGCCCTCTCGGAATACGCGAAGAGCAACGCTACCGGCACCTGTTGTTTCTTTAGTTCTTCGAGTTTTTGCGTATCGTCTTTCGAGATAGCAACCAGTATCAGGCCGCCCACCAGCTTGCTCTTGTACATCTGCAGGCATTGGTCGCCGTCAAATTTACCCTGCGTGAATATCATGAGCTGGTAGTTGTTCTCATTGGCGGCGCGGGCCACCCCCTTGATGGTT
>JAQTVK010000050.1 GCA_028706795.1 Candidatus Omnitrophota bacterium
ATAAAAGGAGGGAGCAGTCAAGGCAGCAAAAAAGGCCGGGACAAAGAAAGTCGCTTTTAAGCTTATTGCCCCTTACGCCAACAGTGTCAGCGTGGCAGGAGATTTCAACAATTGGGATGTCAACGCCAATCCGATGAAGAAGGATTGGAAGGACGACTGGACAGCCAGCATGACCATCAAGCCGGGACGTTACGAATATAAGTTTTACGTCGACGGTTCGTGGCAGAACGACCCCAGCTGCGACGCCTGCGTCCCCAACCAATACGGCAGCACCAACTGCGTAATAGAAGTTAAATAGCACAACAAATTCGCCCCTCTATCGATTAGAGGGTATGCTGTAAATGTTTTTTATCCAATTCGGAAGGGGGTTCTGTAAAGGGGGAAACTGTGTTTCCCCCTTTACGACGAGCTTGCCCCTTCCGGTTAAGACAAGTTCGTCCAGGCTGGCGTAGCTCAGTTGGTAGAGCAGCGGTTTCGTAAATCGCGGGTCGGAGGTTCAATTCCTCTCGCCAGCTCCATTCTTAAACCCCGGAACTTTATTTGGCGAGATTCAGGGAAGTCTTAAGCGAGCGTAATTTTTTCCTCCTCTGGGTGGGCCAGATAATCTCGCAATTCGGAGACAGGCTCAACCAGATGGCCCTGATAGCGATAGTCTATAGCAGGGCGCCGGGCTCCCCGTTCGAGCTCGCAAAATTCTTCTCGTTCACCATCATACCCTCTTTTTTCGTGAGCCCCATAGCGGGCGCGTTCATAGACAGGTGGGACAAGAAAAAGACGATGATCGGCTGCGACATCCTGCGCGGCCTGATAGTGCTCGTGATACCCGTAGCGTTCCTGGGCCTTACGCCCACATTCCCGATATACACCGCAGTTTTCCTCATCTTCGCGGTGAGTTGTTTCTTCCTTCCGGCAAGGCTCGCGATCATCCCGGACCTTGTCTCGAAAGAAAAATTGCTCGTAGCAAATTCGCTTTTTACGGTCACTTCGATGATAGGCGCGATATTCTGGTTTGTCGTCGGCGGCCTCCTGGTGGAATTTTTGAAGGTAAAAGGCGGGCTATACCTTAACTCGCTCGTTTACCTGATGTCGGCGTTAGCGATCGTCTTTGTCGCCGGGCACAGGCGCCGCGAGAAGAAAATCGAAGGCACGGTAAACATAGAAGAGATAATAAAGACGTCGATCGTCCGGGAGATAACAGACGGGGCAAAGTACCTGGCTGCCCACAGCGAGGCGAGGTTCGCGTTCCGCGTGCTCTTCGTCCTCATGGCCGGCGCCGGCGCCGCATACGCGGTGGTGATAGTCTTCATCCAGGACGCGATGGGCTCGATGACCCGCGACTTAAGCCTCCTGGGATTTTTCCTGGGCGCGGGATTTTTTATCGGTTCGGTCGCCTACGGGAAGATGGGCCACCGTTTCTCGAAGGCGAAATCGATATTTGCCTGCCTCATATTATGCGGGATATCGATATGCGCTTTTACGGCCGTCCTTAAGGGGACAAGGTCGTTTCTCGGGGCGTCGGTCGTCGCAATGATACTCGGCATCGCGATGGCGCCTATCGGGATATCGACGAATACCCTCATACACGAGATGGTCGACGAGAAGATGCGCGGAAGGATATTCAGCTCGCTCGGCATCGCGATGAACCTGGCGTTCCTCATATTCATGCTCGGCGCCGCGAAACTCGCCGAACGCGTAGACAGCGGCTGGATACTTTACGGGGTGAGCGTTTTTTACGTTATCTGCGGTATACTGGGATTTATAGACCTGCGTATCTTTAAGGAGAAAGGCTGCAATGTCTGATTATGACGTCATTATCATCGGGGGAGGTCCAGCGGGGTTGACCGCCGGAATATATGCTTCGCGCGCCAGGCTCAGGACGCTCCTTTTGGAAAGGGCCATGCCGGGCGGACAGATATTGACCTCGCCGCTTCTTGAGAATTATCCGGGATTTCCGGAAGGCGTCTCAGGCATACAGATAATAGAAGAGATCGTAAAGCAGGGCGAGCGCTTCGGGCTCACGGTAAAGATAGAATCGGTCGTTTCCGTAGAGGATAAAGGCAAGGGCGCAAAGACAGCCAAAACCGATAGGGATACGTATAAAGCGGCGGCCGTAATATTCGCAATGGGCGCGAGTTACGCCAAGCTTGCGGTGCCGGGAGAGGACAAACTGGGAGGCCGCGGCGTCTCTTATTGCGCGACCTGCGATGGGCCGTTGTTCAAAAATAAAGAAGTGGTTGTCGTCGGAGGAGGGGATACCGCGATAGAAGAGGCGCTCTTCCTGACGAATTTCTGCGCGAAGGTCAGCGTAGTCCACAGGAGAAATGAGCTGCGCGCGGCAAAGATACTCCAGGAGCGCGCATTTGCGAACAAAAAGATAAATTTCGTATGGGATTCGGTCGTGGCCGAAATATCAGGCGACCAGAGAGTGGAAGGTATAAAGGTCAGGAACGTAAAGACCGGAGACGAGAAGACGATAGCGGCCCACGGGATATTCATTGCGGTCGGTTTTAGGCCCCACACGGAATTAGCGAAAGGGCTTGTCGAGACGGACGAGAAAGGGTATATTATAACCAAGGATGATATGTCGGCTTCGGGCGAAGGGTTCTTCGCTGCCGGTGACTGCCGCAAAAAGCTCCTTTATCAATTTGTCACGGCCTGCGGTGACGGCGCTACCGCCGCCTTCGCCGCGCAAAAATATATCGAACAGTTACGGTGACAGTACTTAATCCGGAAAAGGAGGATAAGATGAAGAGGTTTATCGGGGTAATGTTGATGGTGCTGTTCGTTTCCGGCGTATGCTTCGGGGCGAGCCCGGAGAAGAAAGCGAAGATCGCCGCCAAGAATTGGCTCGAATCCGTTGACCAGAAAAATTACGCAAAGAGTTATGACGATGCCGCCGAGTTCTTCAAGGCGATGGTAAAGAAAAACGAGTGGATAGACACGCTTACCAACCTGAGGAGCATGCTCGGGCCCGTGGAGTCGAGGGAACTCATAAGCGAGAAATATCAGGAGAAGATGCCGGGCGCGCCGGACGGGGAATACGTGATCATCATCTACAGGACGGACTTCAGGAAGAAATCCGATGCCCAGGAAGTTGTCGTGCCTATGCTGGACAAAGACGGCAAATGGCGCGTTTCGGGATATCATATAAAGTAAAGCGGTCAAAAACAGGAGGCACAACATGGCCGAGGGCATACTTCAATTAAAGGACGACAATTTTGACAAGGAGATAACGCAGGCGAAGGGCGTGGCGCTCGTGGATTTCTGGGCGTCGTGGTGCATGCCCTGCAAGATGGTGGCGCCGACAGTCGAGGCGTTAGCCAAGGATTACGCGGGGAAGGTAAAGGTCGCCAAGGTCGAGGTGGACGAGGCCGGCGAGACGGCATCCCGCTTTAACGTGATGAATATCCCCACCCTTATAATATTCAAGGACGGCAAAGAGGCGGGCCGCGTCATAGGCGTCACGCCAAAGGAAGAGCTGGCTAAAAAACTGGACGCGCTGCTTAAATGAATTTCGCCGTCTTCTGCTCCGGACACGGGACGAACCTGCAGGCGATAATCGATGCCGCTAAGAAGAGGCGCATCAGCGCGAAACTCGCGCTCGTCGTCTGTGATAACCCCAGGGCTTACGCGGTAAAGCGCGCCGGGAGAGCCGGCATACCGGTAGCCATATTCGGCCCGAAGGATTTCCCGTCTAAGAAAGAGCTCGAGGCAGCGGTTGTCCGGGAACTCGGCCGGGAAAATATAAAACTTATCGCGCTTGCCGGGTATATGCGGATATTAAGCGGTAATTTCGTAAAAAGATACAGGAACAGGATATTGAATATCCACCCGGCGCTGCTGCCGGCATTTAAAGGTGGACAAGCGATAAAAGATGCGATACAATATGGCGTCAAAATCACCGGGGCGACGGTCCACTTCGTTACCGAAGATGTCGACGCCGGGCCGGTAATATTGCAGGCAGCGTGCCCCGTAAAAAATAACGATAACGAAAAAACACTTCTAGCTCGTGTCCACAAACTGGAACACAAGATCTACCCTGAGGCGATCGAGTTGTTCGCTAGGGGGAAGCTGAAGGTTGCAGGCAGGAGAGTAATAGTAAAGTAGATGGCGATAAAGTTTGGCACTTCCGGTTGGCGCGCAGTGATGGCCGACGGATTCACGTTCCCGAACGTAAGAAAAGCAGCGCAGGCGATAGCAGGCTACGTAAAGGCGCACCACCCTTCCAAGAAGGCCCCGCCCGTCGTAATAATCGGCCACGATACCCGCTTTAATTCCAGGGAATTCGCTTCTGCCGCGGCCAAAGTCCTTTGCGCGAACGGCGTGAAAGTCCTCCTTACCGAACGCGACACCCCCACGCCGGTGATCTCGTTCCAGGTGGTCCATAAGAAAGCCGACGGCGCCGTAAACATAACCGCGAGCCATAACCCGCCCGAATATAACGGCCTTAAATTTTCGCCCTCGCACGGAGGCCCTGCCGAGCCGGAAGTAACGAAAGAGATAGAGAGGCGCGCCGCCAAAATAAAGGTCGAAGTCGAAGAGCCGCTGCCCCAGGGACTTAAATGCCGCATAGAAGAATTTGATCCCCGCCCGGCGTATTTCACGCGGATAAGAGACCTTGTCGACCTCTCCGCGATAAAGAGAGCACGCCTTAAAGTGGTCGTGGACGTGATGCACGGGACCGGCCGCGGATACCTCGACCGCATATTAACGGAGAGCGGATGCAAAGTCATATTATTGAACGATAATCTCGACCCGCTATTCGGCGGACACCCGCCGGAGCCGGCAAAAGATAATATAGGGAAGATGCTGCGCGAAGTGAAGAGGCACAAGGCCGACCTCGGCCTCGGCCTTGACGGCGACGCGGACAGGTTCGGTATCGTAGACGAGAACAGCAGGTTTTATACGCCGGATGAGGTCATATCGCTGTTATTCAGGCATTTGATCGAGACGCGCCCGCGCCTGCCGAAGGTCGCGCGCACCCATTCGACGACAAGGCTCGTCGACAGGATAGCGGCCCGCTACGGCATCGAGGTCGTCGAGACGCCTATCGGTTTCAAATATATCGGAGAGGTATTGATGACCGGCGAATGCATCATAGGCGGCGAGGAATCGGGAGGTTTGTCGATAGCCAACCACGTACCGGAGAAAGACGGGATACTCGCGTGCCTGTTGGTTGCCGAAATGGTGGCGGCAAGAGGCAAGAAGCTGAGCGCCATATTAAATGAGGTATACCGCGAGTTCGGCAGGTCTTATCCCGGGAAATTGAGCGTCAAGCTTACGGATGACCAGAAGGCGAGGCTCCTCCATATGCTCAAGAGCCGCCCGCCGAAGGAGATCACAGGGACGAAGGTCATTAAACTGGATACGATGGACGGCTACAAGTTTACCCTGGCCGACTCGAGCTGGGTCCTGATCCGGCCGTCGGGCACCGAACCGCTCATAAGGTTCCATTTCGAGGCGATGACCGCCGCGAAAGAGAAGAAATTGATAAAATATTGCGAAGACCTGATACACGCGATCAGGACGCAGGTAAACGAGGTCCATCCTCCGGAAGAGGACTAGCCGCAGCGAAGTCCCGCGTTTTTTTGCGGGATTGAGCGCGGGGTTGACATCCGTCGACGGATGTCATAAACTATAGGGCATGGTGAAGATGAAAAAAGCGGTAATTTCAAAAGTAAAAGCCCGCGAGATACTTGATTCCCGCGGCAACCCCACAGTTGAAGTAGACGTCTTATTGAGCGACGGCACGCTGGGCCGCGCCGCCGTCCCATCGGGCGCATCAACAGGCGAACACGAAGCCCTCGAGCTGCGCGACGGCGACAAAGCGCGTTACGGCGGAAAAGGCACGCTCAAGGCAGTTGCCAACGTAGATAATATTATCGGCCCAAAGGTCAAGGGCATGGACCCGTTCAAGCAGAAAGAGCTTGATAAATTCATGATAGGGCTTGACGGCACCCCGACCAAATCAAAATTGGGCGCCAACGCCATACTTGGCGTTTCTTTGGCGGCGGCAAGGGCAGCGGCGAACTCAAAAGGCATTCCTTTATACAGGTATTTAGGCGGCGCCAAGGCCGTGACACTGCCTGTGCCATTAATGAATATAATCAACGGCGGGCTCCACGCCGACAACAGCCTCGACCTGCAGGAATTCATGATCGCGCCCATCGGCGCGGCGAATTTCCACGAAGCCCTGCGCATGGGCGCCGAGACGTTCCATACGCTTAAATCGGTGCTCAAGAAGCGCAACGACAGCACCGCAGTGGGGGATGAAGGCGGATTTGCGCCGAACCTCAAGTCAAACGAGGAAGCGCTCGAATTAATTGTGCAGGCGATTACCGCGGCCGGATACACGCCCGGTAAAGACATCTCGATAGCCCTTGACCCGGCGTCTTCTTCATTCTATAAGGGCGGAAAATATGTATTCAAGGCCGAAGGTTCCAAGTCCGCGGAAGACATGATAAAGATGTATTCCGGATGGATAGAAAAATATCCCATCGTATCGATTGAGGACGGCCTCGCCGAGAATGACTGGGCCGGTTGGAAGAAGATGACGGATGAGCTTGGCGGAAAGATCCAGCTCGTCGGCGACGACCTCTTCGTCACGAACGTAAAATTCCTCAAGAAAGGCATTGAAGAAGGCTGCGCCAACTCGATACTCATCAAAGTCAACCAGATCGGCTCGCTTACGGAGACGTTGGATACCATCGCTCTCGCTCTTAAGAATAAATATACGGCGGTGATCTCCCACCGTTCGGGAGAGACCGAAGATACGACGATAGCAGACCTCGCTGTGGCGACGAACGCCGGCCAGATAAAGACCGGCTCGCTCTGCAGGAGTGAAAGGATCGGTAAATACAACCAGCTCCTTCGCATCGAAGAGGAGCTCGGCAAGAAGGCTGTCTATGGGGGACGCACTTGGAGAAAAAGAGGTTAGGCTGGAAGATAGGCATAGCGGCGGCGGTATTGTTCGTGATATTCCTGCCGGGCATATCGAGATACACCCAGCTTAAGGCGCGCCAGGCGAAATTAGACAGCGGCATAG
>JAQTVK010000051.1 GCA_028706795.1 Candidatus Omnitrophota bacterium
CTCTATAAGGACCTGCTGCGGCGGGAGATCTATGGTGTTGACAAGCTTCTTTATCTTCTCGAGGTTCGCGGCAAAATCGGTGACGATAAGCATATTCGAGACTTCATCCACTTTGATGTCGCCCTTCTGGGAGATCACCTTGCGCAAGAGGTTCTGCGCCTCCGCGGCCTTGAGATATTTGAGGAAGATAGGCTCACTGACCATGTCTATGCCTTCGGTAGCCCCGGAGCTGATATAAATGATATTCCCGCGGCGCATGTGGACATATCCGCTCGCGGTCAATATGGCGTCGAGCGCCTCATTCAGGGTGACGTTCTTTAAGTTTATCGTCACTTTCCCTTTGACGTCCGTACCCGTTACCAGGTTGAGGCCGTATGACCAGGCGAGGGAACGCAATACGGCGTTTATATCGGCATCCTTATAATCGAGCGAGATCACGGGATTCGATTCGTTGGTGATGACGGGGCCCTGAGGGGGAGGCGCGCCGGGGGCAAGGGCCGGCAATTGTACGGCCTCTCCCGGAATCTCCTGCATCGGCTGCGGAATAACCGGTTCATCCGCCGCGGTCATCCCCGTCATTCCGATAGCCAGTAAAAAGGTTATCGTTAAAGTTACCGGTATCTTTTTCATCTTTCCCCTCTTTCTTATCTGTTAAGCGTGACGGTAACTGTCTCGATCCCGTTAGACAGCGTGACCGCGTCCGATACTATCTGTATTACCTGCCACTCCCCGAGCTTAGCGCCCGTCCTTACCACCTCATCATTTATTATTGCGGTAGATTCTTTCCCGGCTCCCGTTATGCCGGAAAGCTTGAATTCTTTCGATCTATCTTTATTCTCGGGCTTCTTCGAGACGAAGGGATCAATCTTGAGGACCAGAGGCGTCGGCGGCGTCTCTTTTTCCTTTATAGTAAGGTCCATGCCCTTCTCCAGCAAGAGCATCGAAAGTTCCATGTTCGTCTTCGCGCGAGGCGCGCCTTCCTTAGTCTGGGATATCTCTATATCAAATACCGACAGGTAATCAGAAAGGTTATTGAGCCGGTTGAGATAATTCACTACGCCGGAATAAGGCCCGGAAAATTTCATGTCGAGCTTCAACCTGAGATAACCCTCTTTCTCCCTCTCGATATTCTGCCGTATCGATTCGAAATCCATGCCGAGGCCTTCGGAGCGGCGAGTGATCTCGCCCAATAACTGGGTGATCGAGCCGGCAGCCGGTATCTTTTCTTCGTACGATGCTATCTCCTTTAGGGTATTGTCGTAATTCTTCTGGAGGTCGGCAAGTTCCTTCTGCTGCGCCCTGTCTTGGGCCCTCGCTTCCTCCAGGTCGGATGACGCTTTAGCTTTATCATCCATGACCTTCTGGAGCGCGCCCTTTGCCTTATTCTGCCGGGAGGGGAAACCCTGGCCTACGGCACGGTAGATCAGGGAACCGCCTACGACTATCACGAGCGCGGCGAGAAGCAGCTTCTCTCTCTTGCCCATCCTTTTTATGAACCCCAACTGCCCCATATATACCCTCTACTTTACTAGGTTGGTAGCGATCTCAAAATTATATAAAGTCGCCTGGCCGATCTCGCTCTTCTGCGTGAAATTGAAACTCGACCCTTTAAACTTGTTCGACTTGTTCAAATTATCAATAAATTTCGATACCGCCTGGTTGTTCAGCGTGGAACCGTTTATGATGACGCCGTCGCGGTTTATCGTGAGCTTGTTTATCCATATCTCGTCCGGTATAAGTGTAGGCAGATAGACGAGCGACTGCGATAATTCGCCGGGCTTGCTCGTCTCTGCCTCTTTAAGATACTGGAGCCGGCCGTCGGCGGCCGCCTTCTTCTTCATCAGCAGGTCGTAATCTTTCCCTATCTGCTGCCGCCTGCTCAGCAGACGGTTGCGCTCTTGCTTCATCGCCTCGACCTGTTGTTTCGCCTTCAACAGATTTCCCTCATGGCGCTTTGAGATGATGCCGGGCAGCAATACGGCCACGGCCAGGATCATGACAATGACCGTGACGCGGTTAAATTTCCATTTCTTAAGCACGGCCGCCGGCGCGAAGAGAGATTGATCCTTCTTTCCCTGCTTCGGAATAAGATTAAGCCGTTTCATCTTCCTCTTTCCCTCTCGTCGCCAGCCCGACTGCCGCGGCAAATTCGGTTCCCGCCTTCAACGGATCGAAGACATCTGACGGGATATTAAAAGTCTTCTTGAGAAAAGCGCTTAAGCCTTTCTGCTTCGCGCCCGGCCCGGAGACGGCGATCGAGCCCAGGGTTATGCTTCCCGCGTCCGGGAACTGATTTGATACCGATTTATAGGAATGCTCTATATCGACGATAAGATTTTCGAAGGCGGAGGCCGACGGCTGGGAAAGGACCTCGCCGTCATCGTTTAGCGCCCCGCGTAACTTTTTTTCCGTAAAAGCGACGGTCTGGACCGTATAGACGTCACGGCCGGCCGCTATCACCAGATAACTGTCCTCAAATCCTATATTGAGCAGGAGGGTGAGTTTCGACGGATCCGGAACGCCGGCGGAATTCGCGCAGAAAACCGCATAAAGCGCCAGTGCCGAGGGCTCGACCGCAATGACATTCAACCCCGCTTCGGTTACTTCTTTCATCTTCTCCGCCACCAGATCCCTGCGTACAGCCGCGACAAAAACTTTTTTCCCGTGGTGCGACAACCCGTCCGGCGAAATGACCGCGTAGTCTATGCTGTAATCCTCGATGCGCCGTGCCTCGATACCCAGGGCCTCCGCCACTCCCCACGTTACCGCTCCCTCCACCTCGGGCGGGGGCATCGGGGGCAGGTTGAGTATACGGAATTGGACGTCGGTCGGGGAAAGCCCGATCACCGCGTCGCCGCTCATCCAGTTCTCCGATAAGAGCTGCCTCACCGAGCCGCGCACGTTCTGGATATTCTTTGACGCCGATTTAAAAACTTCCAATCTCCCGTCTGACTTTCCGAGCTGTATAGCCGAGATACTCCCTTCCCCCAGCTCTATCCCGACAGGCGAAAGCTCAGTAGCCCTCTTCTTCTTTTCGGCGCTAAGCACCTTAAGGGCAGAGGGCGGCGCTCCGCCGAAAAGTGAAGATATCTTTTTAGCCGCCGGCTCTTGCTTGTTCCGCTCAAAGATATTCTTTACAAAATCCTGGTCTTTTTTTATCTCAGGAGGTTTTTCCTGCATCAATACGTACCTCGCATTTCTGCGTCTTGGATATCACTTCGTCTGTAAGGCTGAAATAGTCCAGCGCTCCCGCCGAACGGTTGTCGTAGATGTGGATGGGTTTCTTGTATATCGGTGCCTCGCATAGCCGCACGTTATTGCGTATGACAGTATTGAATACCATCCCCTTGAAGTATTCACGTATCTGCTCGAGCATCTTCGCACTTATCTTGGTGCGCGTATCAAAAAGGGTGGCGAGTATGCCGAGGACCTGGAGCTCCGGGTTTAGCCTCTCCTTGACTATATCTATCGTGGAAAAGAGCTCCTTCATTCCTTCAAGAGAATAATAATGCGTCTGTATGGGTATCAATATGGAGTCGGCGGCAACCAGCGCATTTATGGTAACCAGGTTTAGGCTGGGGTTGCAATCGAAGATGATATAATCGTAATCCCTCTTCAGGAGGAGTTTCCTTACCGCTATCCTCAATACGTTCTCGCGGCCCAGGACAGTAGCAAGCTCAAGCTGGGCGCCGGAGAGGATTGAATTCGAAGGGGCGACATCCAGCCCCTCGATCTCGGTCTTCAGGATCACGTCCTCCAGGGAGACATTATTCATCAGGACATCGTATATGGTCTTCTCTATGTTATCTTTGTCGATCCCGATGCCAAGGCTGGCGTGCGCCTGGGGATCCAGGTCGATCAGGAGCACGCGGTAGCCCTTGTGGGCAAGGCATCCGGAAAGATTTACCGAAGTAGTGGTCTTGGCGCAGCCGCCTTTTTGGTTAGTGACGGCTATTATCTGCCTGCTCACGTTAAACAGCCTCGACTCTTCCTTCAGGGCCTGGCCGGGCTGGACAGGCGTAACGTCCTTAGCTACGTCGAGTTCGTTCAATCTTTTTATTACCTTCTTAAGATCGTCGAGCATTTTGCGCTCCTTTACTTCGTGAACTGTTTACGGATCAACCTGAGATTATAACCGCTCATCCGCAGGTCCTTGATCTTCTTGAGCCTCTCTTCGACTTCGAGCTTGTCGTAAAGGCGCTTGTTGCCCTTCTTGTCGGCTATGTGGAGCAGGCCCATGTTGGTGTAATAATTGATCGTAGCCTTCGACATCTCGTAGATCTTTGAGAGCTCATCAACCGTTATAAGGTTGTTTTGCGATGCGCTCATGGCAGCACCCTTTCCTTTAACTTGATAACACTTATTAATAAGTATTAACCGTATCTAATATATGGTATAACATGTTATATATATGATATTTGTTAATCGTTACTCTGTCAAGGATAAAATAAAAAAGCCGCGCATTTTATTCATGCGCGGCTTTGATAGGTCGTGTGCGCGGATAATCAGGCTGCCTCATCGGTTTTCGCTTTAATCTTTTCATTCACTATCCTGCACAATTCGAAGTTTCCGCAGGAAGAACAGCAATGGCTCTTTCCTTCTCTCGCCAGGTTATCCAGGCGGGTCCTGCAATCCCAAAACATCCCGCACTGGACGCAGCAATCGAACTTCTTCGTCCCGTCATTCATTATATCTGGCCAGGTTCTTCCCGTCAAAATAGAGATACTGCGTCTTTGTGAGGTAGCCCTCATCTAACGGCAGGCCGCTCATCCTCCCGTAATATGTCCATCTCTCTTTCGCGTTCCCCCACTTGCCGGTATTGTCAAATTCCTTCAAATCCGGCTCGCCCCACTGCGCGAGGACCTGGTCTTTAGTAAGGCCGGCCCTGAGCATAGAGGTGCCGAACGGGTGTTCTATTATCTGTTTGGGTGACGGGGGTTCTATACCTGCGCAACCGGTAAGACAGGCCAAAACAGCGGATACGACGGTGAAAACAAAACACTTGAGCAGGCTTTTTTGCATATCCTTACCTCCGTTTTTTGAGGACCAGATTTGTCCTTATTGATCTAATATTATATTCCTCTTTAGATTTAAAGTCAAAATTATAAAATTTTTCCTTCAATTCGAACGACCCTTCCTTTCCCGCAAGTTCCCGGAATTCGGGGAATAGCAGGGCCCTGGTCTTGGCCCTCGAGACCACGGTGGAGTTGACCGAAGGGCCGGTCACTTTGAATATAAGCTCGTCATCGAAGGTCTTCTCCCCCGGGTTGAAAGTCCCGCCGTGCTGGATATACCTCGCGTCTACGCGGATATTCCCGCGCGCCTGGGTCCAGCAGACGTCCTCCCATCCGCCGATACGGTCATCTCCGGGCATCCAGAGGTCTATGACATAAAGGCCGCCGTCCTCGAGGCAGGCGGCTACGGACCTCAGGTGGGAGAATATATCGTCGTCAGTCAACAGGTACCTGAACGAATCGAGCATACAGGCCGCGCATCCGAACCTGCGGCCCATTTCAAATCTCTTCATGTCCGCCTGAGAGCATTCCACTTTCAGGCATTCGGCCGCGGCTTTTTTCAGGACAAAATCCACCATCTCTTTCTTTGCGTCGATCCCGGCGACTTCATATCCGCGCCGCGCGAATTCCATGAGGTGTATCCCGGTCCCGCAGGCTATGTCGAGTATGGAACGGCCTTTGGCGTCCGAGTATCTCTCGATGCACCGTTCTATGAAATCGCACTCCGGCCTCCTGTCCCAATCATAGGCGACATCGCAGAAGCCGGGATGCGAATACGCGTCTTTCATCGCAGCCCGCACCTGTCCAGTGCGGCCCCGAACATCATGTTTATCATCCTCTCGTAAGTGATGCCCATGAGTTCCGCGACCATCGCGAAATAATCATCCCGGGCTAAAGACGGAAGCGGATTTATCTCCAGCATATAGACCTGCCTTTTCGGGTTTACGCGGAAATCTATCCTGGCGAAATCCCTGCACCCCAGCCCCCTGAAGGCCCCGAGCGCGAGCCTCTTTATCCTCTCTTCAAGCCCCGCGTCTATATCCAAAAGGTCCCTGTATCTCAAGCTCTGCTTATCCGCGCAGGTCTTATCGAAGATGTGGCTGCTCAATCCGGTTTCGGCCTCCACGTGGCGCTGAACGACCGGGAGGACGACGGGATCCCGGTTCCCTATTATCCCGACGGTAAACTCCCATCCGTCTATAAATTCTTCTACGAGCACCGGCTGCCCGTATCTTTTGACGACCTTATCTACTTGCCTGCCGAGAGACGGCATATCCCTGACCACCGAACCGGCGTCGATCCCTTTGGCCGAGCCCTCGTACCTGGGTTTTACCATGAACGGGAACTTTAATCCTTTGGGCACGCTGATCCCGCCGCCTCTCACGCATTCGAAATATGCAGGCGTAGGGATCTTGTGATACATGAATATTTTTTTTGAGATTATCTTATCAAGCGAGATGGAAAGCGTGAGTGCGTCCGAACCGGCATAGGGTATCCCGGCGATGTCGAGGAGGACAGGGACTTCGGATTCGCGGTTCCTCCCGGAGATGCCTTCGGCTATATTAAAGACTATATCGCATTTCAGGGAGGATGATCCGGAGAGAAGGCGCCTGGATGAGCCTATGCGTATCGCCCTGTTCCCGCCCGAATTAAGGGCCTCCTCGACAGCGGAGATCGTTTCTTCGCTGTCGTGTTCGGCCCATAGATCGTCCGGAGAACCTTTGGGGACTTTGCGGGGCTTGATATCAAATGCCAGTCCGACAAGTAGCCCCATTACTTCATATCTTACTTGACGAACGCTATATCGTCTATGTAGATCGTGCCTTGTTTCTTCCCTGCGCAGGTCATATCATCGAATACGATGACGAATTCGGTCATCCCGGTCTTATCGGTAAGGCCGGCGAACTTGTCT
>JAQTVK010000052.1 GCA_028706795.1 Candidatus Omnitrophota bacterium
GGCGGAGGTTATTCTTTGAAGAATATCTTACCGGCCAGTATAAGTCCCATCCCGAGCAGCATCAAGACGAATTGCTGTGCAGACTTTGTAACCTTTCTTTCTTTGTTAAGTTCCGGGATAAGGTCCGTGCAGGAGATATAAATAAAACCTCCCGCGGCGATCCCAAGCATGAACGGCGTAAAGCCCGTTATCTTATCCAGGAAAAAATACGCTATTACCGCCCCGACGACCGCGGTAAGGGCGGTGATGAAATTATATATCAGCGCTTTGACTTTGCTGAAGCCGCCGTAGACGAGTATCCCAAAGTCCCCCAGCTCCTGCGGGATCTCATGCATCACTATCGCTATTGTCGCTATGACGCCGACCGACGTGCTCGTCAAGAAAGCTGCCGCTATGATCACGCCGTCGAGGAAATTATGTAAGCTGTCGCCCACAAGATTTAAATACGTGAATTGGTGGACATCGCATTCCCCTTCATGGCAGTGATACCAATAGAGGAACTTCTCCATCAAAAAAAAGACCATTATGCCGAGCAGTACACTCCCGAATACCACTTCCGGCGGGGCCTTCTCTGTCGCCTCCGGAAGAATGTCCAAAAAGGCCGCGCCGAGCATCGAGCCGGTAGCGAAACTCACCAGCACGAAGAACAATTTGTCGAGCGACTTGTTCTTAAACAGCAGCGTAAATATACCGATAAGCGAAATAGCGCTTACGATAAAGACGCTTATTAGTATGTTGGATAAAACACCCATGGGTTCACCTTTGGCTAGAAGAGGACCGATTATACCTTATATTTCCGCCTAAATCCAGCTTTTTGTGGCCATTAACAAAAAGGGCCGGATATGACCATCCGGCCCTTTGCAGGAGTATATATCTTTTTATTAACGGCGGCCCCTGCTGCCCTGCCGCGCGTACCTCTCCTGCCGGGGGTATTCATTCACCCAATATCCGCCGTTCTCGACTTTATACGTCACATAGTGGCCTTCGATGAAGACCTTTCCCCTTCTGGCGTCACGCTCCCAGTGTGCCGGGACCCATTCCTCCCTGTAAGTATATTGCGGGACCCAGACACGCTCGCACGGGGCCGGCTGCTCGACCACATAAACGCGCTTTTCATAAACGGCCACATCCCGGTCCTGCCTGATGTTGGTAACATCCATGACGCTGCCGATGACATCGAGCTTTCCGCCCGTCAATATCCTCGCCCCTTCAATGCCGGTCAAGACTTTCCCGACCATATCCCAGCTGCTCGCGAACGATGTCGCCGAAAAACTTAAGAGCGCCAGTACCGCTAATGCCATCGCTATGCTTTTCATCTCCGCCTCCTTTTAGCAGGTGTGGTAATTTTCCCTTTTCCTGCTAAATTAGACGCGGGGTGTAGCGAAAGGTTTACTTCTTTTTCCTGTCCATCAAGACTGCGCCGATGATTATGACGCCCTTGGCGATCTCCTGGTAAAAAGGATCTATGTGCAATAACTGCATGCCGTTATTCAATGTCCCGATTATGAAGGCACCTATTATCGAGCCTCCGACGCTGCCGTAGCCGCCGGAAAGGCTCGTCCCGCCTATGACGACCGACGCGATGGCGTCCAATTCGAACATCACTCCCGAAGTCGGGACGCCGGAATTAAGACGCGCGGCCAGGACCATGCCCGAGACCGCGGCCAGGACGCCCATAATGAGAAAGACCAGGAACTTGACCAGTTTGACGTTTATGCCGGAGAGCCGCGACGCCTCTTCATTGCCTCCGATAGCATATACATAACGGCCGAACCTCGTCTGGTTAAGCGTATAAGCGCCGAGGAACGCGATACCCAAGAATACGGCCACGCCGGCCGGCATTCCGCGGAACCCTATCAGCCACACCAGGACGGCGACGGCTGCCGCGATAAACAAGACGCTCATCACACCGATAAAATTGAAGGTAAATATTTTTCTTTCGTATCCTGAGCTTTTCCTTTCTTTAACAAATAAGAATACGATAAGGAGGGCTAAAAAACCGAAGACCGTAAGGGAGATGGACGGGGAAATATAACTTTCACTTATGGCTGAGAAGCTGTCGTTTAGCCCTGATATCGCCTCGCCCTTTGAAAATACCAAAGCCAGGCCCCTGGCGATCGTCATCATGCCCAGGGTGATGATAAATGAAGGTATCCTGAATTTGGTCACGAAGAAACCATTACATCCGCCGATCGCCGCTCCTGCCAATAGGGTGAGGACGATCGCCGCCGCGGTCCCTTGCGGCTGCAGCAGCGCCGCGATGACGCCGGTCAGGGCTACCACGGAACCGACCGAAAGGTCGATGCCTCCGGTGATGATGACCAGCGTCATGCCGACGGCGAGTATGCCGTTTACCGATACCTGGCGCAGGACATTAATAAGGTTCCTCTGGGTAAAGAACATGCCGTTCGTCAATATTGTCGTCAGGACTATCAAAACAATAAGGCCTATTAAATTGCCGTATTTCCCGATGATGACCCGGCCGAGGCCGCTCTTGCCCTGGTTATTCATTTGCCCCCCGTCGCGTAGAACATTATCTTCTCCTGTGTGGCTTCATTTTTTTGCAGTTCCTTGACCATTCGCCCTTCGTGCATGATCAGTATCCGGTCGCTCATGCTCAGGACCTCCGGGAGGTCGGACGAAACCATCACTATTCCTAACCCCTCTCCGGCAAGATTGTCCATCAATTGGTATATTTCAGCTTTCGCGGCGACATCGACGCCGCGCGTCGGCTCGTCCAGCAAAAGGACTTTGGGGCCGGTGGCGAGCCATTTGGCGATGACGACTTTCTGCTGGTTGCCGCCGCTTAACGTATTGACTACCGTCTCCGAACTGCGCGTCTTTACCCTCAAGGCGCCTATATATTTGTTTATCAACTCATTTTCCCGGCGCCGCATTATTATCTGGTGCCAGCTTAATTTTTCCAGGCAAGTGAGCGTAATATTCTCCCCCACCTGCATGCCGAGGACGAGGCCGTATAGCTTGCGGTCTTCAGTCACCAGTCCGAGGCCGTAATTTATCGCCTCATAAGGGGAACGTATCCTTACCCGCTTCCCTTCGACATATACCTCTCCGGAGGAATCCGCGGGAAACGCGCCGAAGATGGAGGTGACCAATTCCGACCTCCCCGAGCCCATCAGGCCGGATATGCCTAGCACCTCCCCTTTCCTCACCTTAAAACTGACCTCTTTGACCACTTTTTCCCCAACGAGAAACGGGTGGGAGACGAAGAGATCTTTCACTTCCAGGACCGCCTCGCCTATCGCGGCTGCCTTCTTGGGGTACATATCCTCTATGTTGCGGCCGACCATCAGGGAGACCATTTCCTGCCTGCTCAATTCCGCGGTGCGCCTGGAGGCAACGGTTTTTCCGTCGCGCATAACGGTCACGCTGTCGGTGATCTTAAAGATCTCGTCAAGTTTATGCGAGATATATATCATGCTGACTCCGCGGGCGCGCAACGAATCTATTAATTTTAAAAGGACTTCGACTTCCTGTTCGGTGAGGGCGCTCGTCGGCTCGTCAAGGATAAGGATCTTGGCGCTGTAAGAAAGGGCCTTGGCTATCTCAACCATCTGCTGCTTGCCGATGCTCAAATTCTTTATTTGTTCTTGGGCGGGCAGGGGGATATTTAAGAGGCCGAGCGGGTCTTTTGCCCGGCTGAAAAGTTTTTTACGGTCGATGATGTCTGTCTTTCCGACCGTTGGCTCGCGGCCTAAAAATATATTTTCCGCGACCGTAAGCTCGGGGATCAGGTTCAATTCCTGGTAGATGATGGCTATGCCGGCGCCCTGGGAATCCTTCGGGCCGTTGAAAACGCAGCGTTTGCCCTCTATAAAGATCTCCCCGGTATACGTATTGGAGGGGTAGGCGCCGCTGAATATCTTCATGAGGGTTGATTTTCCGGCGCCGTTCTCTCCGACAAGCCCCAGGACTTCGCCTTTTTTAAGCTGGAAAGAAACGCTGTCCAGGGCGCGGACGCCGGGAAAATCTTTCGTGATGTTTCTTGTCTCTAAAATAACCGGGTTTTCCAATTTGATGCCCTTAAAATTTCAGATCGGGCCAGCGGTCTTTCATCTCTTTGACGTTCTCTCTTGTAATGAGGCGCACCGGCGTGAATTTGACCGGCACTTTATATTTCCCGTTCTGGACCGTCGTATCCGTTTCGACCTTCTCGCCCCTGGCAACCTTTACTGCGGTCTCAAAAGTTATCAGCCCGAGCTGGTACGGCTCCTTATCGACATCGGCGCTGTTCGTGCCGTCTATTATAGCCTGGCAGCTGTCCTTGTCCGCGTCCGAGCCGACCGTGATTATCTTGCCCTTCAGGCCCTCGGCGAGTATGGCCCGGACCGCGCCCATTATCATACCGCTGTTATTGGCCAATACTCCCTGGATGTCGTTCTTGTAATTCGTCAACGCGTTCTCGGTAGTGGCCATCGCAAGGTTTCTCGACCACGACTTATGCGTCTGGTCCACGACTATCTTCATGCCGGGATGGTTCTTCAGGATATCCTTGTTGCCCGCGGTTATCTCCCTGGCCACGTCGTTTCCTGATTCGCCCTCAAGGATGACGATGTTCCCCTTTCCGTTAAGCTTATCCGCCAGATACTTGGCCTGCGTCTGCCCGACGAGGAAGCTGTTTGCGGTGACATGGCAATTGACGTTGGCGTTGACCGGCAGCCTGTCCATCGATATGACCGGCACGTTCTCTTTCCTCGCCTTCTCGACAAGGCTCCCGGCCGCGACGGTATTGACCGGGTGGATGATCAGGACATCGACGCCCTGCGCCAGCAGGTCTTCGACGTTTGCGACCTGGGCCATCTCGTCGTTATTTGCCGCGACCCAGTAGATCTCCGCGTTATATTTATCCTTATTATCCATCATCGCCTTCTTCATGAAAGAATATACCGCCTCTTTCATTGTGGCGACGCTTACGCCTACTTTTATTTTTTTGTTTGCGCCCGCGGCATAAGAGATGTTTACCGCCACGGCCATTATCGCCAGGAAAGCCACCGCGATCTTAAGGTACCTCATGCATCCTCCCTTTGGAATGTAAATTAACGGCATCTAGCGGACAACTTTGTATTTGCCGCCTGCCGTTTTTTGTTTTGCCAGCCCGCATATCATAAGGAAACTTTTTATCCTGCGCCCGATTTGCCGCGAGACAAACCTGTGGTTCCTGACCAAGTTAACGATCCGGAGCCTGGATAATCTCCGCCTCGTCTCAAGCGCGCGGCTGAAGATATCCAGCCATAAAGGCGAGTTTTCAAAAGTATACATCTTCCACGCGTAATCTGTCAGCCAAAAACTATCCTCTATCACGCCGTTCTTCTTGGCTATCTCGTAAATCCTTGTGCCGGGAAAGATCATCAGCCCGTTCGCTATGCCGGCCGCGGAGGGCTGCGCCCGGTTCAAAAAATCTATCGTTTCGTTGATCGTGTCCCGCGTTTCCCCAACGCAACCCGCAATAAGCAGGGCCAAGGTCTTTATGCCGGATCTATTGGTTAATTTAATGGCCTCTTCCTGCTCTTTGACGTTTATCGGCTTTCCCATGATCTTAAGCAAGCGCGGAGAAGCCGTCTCTATGCCGAAACAGACGCGATAGCAGCCCGCATCTTTCAGCGCCTGTAATACTTCGGCGTCGACGCAATCCGTCCGCGTAACGATGTCAAAGACGATATTTAATTTCCTGTCCGTGATGCCGCGGCATAATTCGATCGTCGCTTTTTTATTCACCGAAAAACAGTCGTCATTGAAATGGATGTGTTTTATCCCGAAGGTTTTGTTCAGGAGCTCCAGCTCCCCGAGCATGTTCCCGGGGGAACGGTGCCTCCATCTTTTCCACATCAACCTGTTTGAGCAAAAATTGCAATCGCCTACGCATCCCCTTGAAAAAACCACGGAGATACGCGGCTCTTTCGCGAGGTCTATGCCCCTGTAAACCCCCTGGCCGTCGGAAGGGTAGCGTTTCAGGTCGAGCAGATTCCATGCCGGGAACGGAAGGGAATCCAGGTCCGCGATCACGTCCGGCCTCGGGTTTATGACAACGCGGCCGTTCTCGCGGTACGCTATACCCGGGATAGCCGAATAGTCTTTATTTTCGCATACTTCCCGCAGGACATAGTCCGCTTCGCCTATAGCCGCTATATCGATAAACGGATAATTCTCCAACAACTGTTTGGCCATTACCGTGGGGTGGGCCCCGCCGACAACTACTATCGCTTCCGGAAGGATCTCTTTCGCTGACTTGGCGATCCTTAACGCCCTGGCCCTGGCATAAGTATGACAGGTGATGCCGATGATGCCGGGCTGATAACCCTTGACGGCCTCTTCTATGCCCTTCCATCCATCTAAAAATCCGTCGACGATCTTCACCGGGATATCATGCTTTTGCAATACGCCTGCGATATATAAAAGCCCCACGGGCGCGGAAGAATGCTCTCCCATCCCGCTTTCGGGAGGATTGACCAATAATACCTTTTTCATAGCTTATTTGCCATCCAGTCCGGGGGCGGCGCCGTACTCGCTTCTCGGCTTGTCGCCTCGCGACGCTCGTTACGGCATCCGCCAGTTTTCCACTTGTCGTGAAAAACTGGCGGAGAGGCAGGGATACCCGGCTCTCCATTTGCAATATCATTATAATAAATAAGTTACGTTAATACAAGTTGCTCGGTATACAGGAATCGTACAGTTCTG
>JAQTVK010000053.1 GCA_028706795.1 Candidatus Omnitrophota bacterium
AGGAAAGAGGCTTCGGGCCTTTACCGAGGTGGAGTCGTGTTATTCGATGAAAGAGGCGGCGTATGAATCCGATCGCTGCTTAAGATGCGACCGGAAGGAGGCGGAGATAATCCATGGGCAATAAGGTCTCCTTGAAGATAGACGGGATAAGCGTCTCCGCAGACGCCGGTACGACGATAATGCAGGCGGCCGACGCTATCGGTATCCATATACCCAGGTTATGCTACCACCCAAAATTATCAAGCATAGGCGCGTGCCGGGTATGCGTGGTGGAAGCCGCGGGAATGAAGAACCTGCCGCCGTCATGCTGTACGGCCGTAGCCGAAGGGATGGACGTAAAGACTAATTCCGAAGCGGTCAGACAGGCAAGAAGGGATATAGTAGAACTCATACTTGATAACCATCCCCACGATTGCCAGATCTGCGAGAGGAACAACAACTGCGAACTGCAGGCGTTGGCGCAGACGCTCGGCATAAGAGAATTGGTTTTTGAAGGCGAGAGGAAGAGGTACGAGCCGGACAGCTCATCCGCCATAACGCGCGACCAGGACAAATGCATCATCTGCGGAAAATGCGTCAGGGTCTGTTCCGAGATACAAGGGGTCAACGCCCTTTCTTATACCCACCGCGGGTTCAGGACGACGGTGATGCCGGCGTATGATATGCATATCGCAGACAGCGTCTGCATCAATTGCGGCCAGTGCACGTTATTCTGCCCGACCGGCGCGCTTACGGAAAAGGATTCGACCGAGGATGTTTGGCGCAATCTCAACGATCCCGGGAAAGTCGTGATAGCGCAGATCGCGCCCGCGGTCAGGGTCGCCATAGGCGAAGGATTCGGAATGGAGCCGGGCAGGGACATGACCTACGAGACCGTGGCTGCCATGAGGATGATGGGTTTTGACGTCGTTTTTGATACACAGTTTTCGGCCGACCTGACTATCATCGAGGAAGGCAACGAGCTTATCCGCCGCCTGAAGAATAAAGGCAGGCTGCCCATGATCACTTCCTGCAGCCCGGGCTGGATAAAATTCTGCGAACATTTCCATCCCGAATTCCTGGATAACCTTTCAACATGCAAATCGCCGCAACAGATGATGGGCGCCCTTATAAAGACCTATTACGCCAAAAAGAAGGGGATCGATCCGGCGAAGATATACAGCGTCAGCATAATGCCCTGCACCGCGAAGAAATTCGAGGCGAGCCGGCCCGAGATGGCCTCGAGTGGCTACAGGGACGTGGACGCCGTCCTTACGACGAGGGAATTGGTAAGGATGATAAAAGAGGCGGGGATAAAATTTGACGAGCTGAAAGGTTCGGAGTTCGACGATCCGCTCGGCGAGTCGACCAGCGCAGCCGTTATATTCGGCGTCACCGGAGGCGTCATGGAAGCCGCATTGCGTACGGCATATGAGGTGATCACGGGCAAGGAGCTCCCGTCGGTTGATTTCAAGTCGGTGCGCGGCCTCGACGGGATAAGAGAGGCGACCGTAGACATAGACGGGACGAAAGTGAATGTCGCGGTCATCTTCAGCCTTTCCAACGTGCATAAGGTCCTTACCGAGATAAACGAGGGCAAGAGGAATTACCATTTTATCGAGATAATGACATGCCCGGGCGGATGCATGGGCGGAGGGGGGCAACCTTACCCCCGGGGGATCGCCGAGGCGCTGGACAAATCCCTTTACGAGAAGAGGGCAAAGGGCTTATATTCCATCGATTCGGGGAAGAAATTGCGCAAATCCCACGCGAATCCGCAGATCAAGCAGATATACAGCGAATTCTTAAAGGAGCCCCTTGGGGAACTTTCACATAAATTGCTGCATACGCATTATCACAGCCGGAAGCCGCGGGGTATCGCAGCAAAAACAAAAGAAACCGTAAATATATCTTAAGGAGACTTACGTGGCGAGCGAAAAACTTAAGGTGCTGGAAGATTTCATAAAAGACGATAAGCCGATAGGCGACAAACAGGGCCAGCTGATGGGCGTCTTGCACAAGACGCAGACGATATTCGGGTACCTGCCGGCCGAGGCGATGGATGTCATATCCGAAAAACTCGATGTCCCCAGCGCCCACGTTTACGGAATGGCCACGTTCTATAATTATTTTTCCCTTAAGCCGAGGGCGCGTTTCCAGATATTTACCTGCAAGGGTACCGCCTGTTACGTTGGCGGCGGCGCCAGGATCCTTGAGAGGCTGAAGCAGGAGCTGAAGATAGGCGTCGGTGATACCACGCCCGACGGCATGTTCGGTATCAACATCACCAGGTGCCTGGGCTGTTGCGGCCTTTCGCCGGTGATGCAGGTCAACGAGGATATCTACGTGAGGATGGTGCCGGAGAAGATCCCCTTGATCCTGGCCAAATACCGCAAGATGGACAAGAAAAAAAGGCGATAATGGCGAAGAGGATTTTGATCGTCGACGACGATACGGATTTTGTCGAGGCCTGCCAGAATATGCTGGAAGCGGCCGGTTACGAAGTCGAATGCGAGACCGCCTTCGAAAACGCCCTTGACAAGATCAGGGAAACAGGCCCGGACCTGCTCCTGTTGGATATTTTGATGGAAAACAAAGTGATCGGGTTCGATATAGCGGATGCGATCTCCAGGGATGAAAAATTGAGACATATCCCCGTGATCTTCCTGACCGGATATTTCAGGAGATCGAATACGGCAGAGCGCGACAACGAGTCGCTGAAGCGGCGGGGTAATGTCCTTTCGATCATCGATAAGCCGGTAAAACCCAACGTGCTCCTGGAAGCGATAAAACAAGCGTTAGAGACGCGATAGCCTGTCAAAAGGAGGAAAAGATGGCGAAAAAAGTGCTTATTGTAGACGATGACGCGGATTACAGGGAGGCGACTACAACGCTCCTGGAGGCGAAGGGATACAGCGTGATCACCGCGGAGAACGGCCAAAAAGGCTTTGAAGAGGCAAAGAGTAAATTACCCGCCGTTGTCCTGCTGGACGTCATGATGACCAACAAATCCGAAGGTTTCGATATTGCCAGGAGCCTCCAGAGGGACGTCAAGACGGCCAAGATACCTATTATACTTGTCACCGGGATAAGGAAAGAGATGAACCTCCCGTTCGGTTTTGAGCCCGACAATAACTGGCTGCCGGTCAAGGCGGTCCTGGAAAAACCCATCAAGCCGGACCAGCTCCTGAAAGCAATAGAGGAAGCGACGGGAATTGACGCCGAATAGAATTTTTCCGATATTTTGCGCAGCCCTGTGCTTTACAATTTCGACATATGCCCTGGGCATTAACGAACGGCCGAAGGATATAGTACTTATCGGTTGGGACGGCTCGCAATTGAACCACGTGAAGGAGTGCCTGGACCGCGGTGAACTCCCTAACCTCAAGAAATTATCGACCGAAGGTTCATTCGTCGAGATAGACGTATGGGGGCACCAGACCGAGACAGAGCCGGGGTTCGCGCAGATCCTTACCGGATATAAAGACACGACCTCGGGCGTCCGCAAGAACGACGTTCCTGTCCAGATACCCAAAGGCTACACGATATTCGAGCGGCTCGAAGACTACTTCGGCCATGACAAGTTCGTGACGGTGGCCCTCGCCAATAAAGGCCATCGCCTGAATTCCTCCACCCCGGAGAACCCCTATTACAACGCGGCCAAGGCCGCCGACGTCTTCAGGAACGGTCTGCTCGAAGACAAAAAGGTCGCGGGCGAGGCCGAGAGGCTCCTCGAGGAATATAAAGGAAAACCGTTCTTCTTTTTCCTGCAGTTCGCGGCGCCTGACAAGAACGGCCACGAATTCGGCGAGAATTCGAAAGAATATAACGACGCGCTCATCTCCTGCGATAAATTGACCGGCGACATCGTAAAAAAACTTAAAGACCTTAAATTATACGATACGACGATAATCTATGTGACGGCCGACCACGGTTTTGATGAGGGGCAGAAGGGGCACGGCTTCGCACCGTATGTCTTCATGGCCACGAACGATCCGAGGGGGATAAACCGGGGTTTCCAGGCCGACGTTACCCCGACGATCCTCGACAGGTTCGGTGTTGACGTGGGGAAGATCAGCCCGCCGCTCGACGGCAAACCGCTTACCAAATAGGAGAATAAGATGACACTCGGATTGGTTGGGATACTTCTCGTCGCAGGGCTTGTGGTATGGTCGGTCTTCACGTATAATCTCCTTATCAAATATAAGAACCTGATGAAAGAAGCCTGGAGCGGCATCGACGTCCAGCTCAAGCGCCGCGCAGATTTAATACCGAACCTCGTAGAGGCCGTCAAGGGATACAAGCAATTCGAAAGGAAGACCCTCGAAGAGGTCACGGCGCTGCGCTCCAAGGCCATAACGGCGGAAGGCGCGCGCGACAAGGCCGGCCCGGAGAACGCCATATCCCATTCGTTAAAATCTATTTTCGCCGTAGTAGAGGCGTACCCGGAACTCAAGGCGAGCCGGAGCTTCCTCGACCTGCACAAGAACCTCGTCGAGATAGAGGAGAACCTCCAGATGGCCCGCCGTTATTACAACGGAACGGTCCGCGATTATAATATCCTGTCGCAGACCTTTCCCAGCAGCATCATCGCCGGCAGTTTCCATTTCGATAAAGCCGAATTTTTCGAGATAGAATTGGCGACGGAGCGCACAGTCCCCGAGGTAAAATTATGAAGCCAATTACCGCCGCAGTCCTGCTCGCGGTATTTGTTTTCCTCTGCCCACCGGCATCCGCCTCCGAGCGGATACTCTCTTTTGACAGCCGCATCACCGTCCATCCCGACTCGACGATGACCGTCACCGAAACGATAAAAGTAAATGCCGATGGCAACCAGATAAAGCGCGGGATCTACCGCGATTTTCCCACAAGATACAAGGGAGGTTATACGGTCGGGTTCCGCGTCAAGGAAGTGAAGAGGGACGGCAGCCCGGACGGCTACCATACGGAGAACCTCAGTAACGGCGTGCGTGTTTATATCGGCAAGAGCAACGTATTTATCGCCCGGGGCGAACATACCTATGAATTGACTTATGATACCGACAGGCAGCTCGGCTTTTTCGAGGACCACGACGAGCTTTACTGGAACGTCACGGGCAACGGATGGGTATTCCCCATAGACCGGGCGTCTGCGACAGTAATCCTGCCCGGTGGCGTCCCCAGGGACAATATATGGAATGAGGCATATACCGGGCCGCAGGGATCGAAGGCGAAAGATTACGAAGCTTTCCAAAAGGACGGCAATCCTTCTTTCGCGACGACTAAACCCCTGAGGCCTTACGAGGGCCTTACTATAGTCGTCGGCTGGCCGAAGGGTTATATAACACAGCCGCCGGCTGTTTCAAGGCCGAAAGAAGCCGAGGACCTGCCGCCGTCGTCCGGCTCGACGGGCGGGACTTTCCGTTTCATAATGCCGCCCCCCGGCAAGATAATCCTGGGCGAAGGGCTCATATTACTCATCGTGATATATTATGTCCTCGTCTGGGCCAGGGTCGGCAAGGACCCTGAAAAGGGCGTTATCGTGCCGCTCTTCGCGCCGCCCAAAGGCATATCCCCGGCAGCGTGCCGTTATATTTCAAAGATGTCTTACGACGATAAGACGTTCACCGCCGCGCTCATCGATATGGCCGTAAAGGGGAATATCTCGATAATAGAGGAAGTGAAGGGCAAGTACACCGTCAAACGGAAGAATGCCGACATTTCCGGATTGACGAACGACGAGAAGAAAGTATTCAGCAGGCTCCTTAAGGGTTCCGACACCCTGGAACTAAAGCAGGAGAACCACGAGGACATAAAGGACGCGATAACATCGCTCAAGGCTGCCCTTAAGACGGCATACGAAAAGGTATATTTTTTCACCAATACGCAGTATTTCGTCCCGGGCGCCATAATATCGTTCGTCATCCTCGCGCTGGCTGCCTTTGTGACGTCGCCGTCGATCACGCCGGAAAGGTTGTTCGCAATAATTTTCATGTGCATATGGCTCTCCGGATGGACCGTGGGCGTCATAGCCCTGCTAATGACCACGATAACGGCCTGGAAGAAACTCTTTTCAAGCGGCAGGTTCTATTATATAGGCGAAGCGCTCTTTATTTCGCTGTTTTCGCTGCCGTTCATATTCTTCGAGCTGATGGGGCTGGGCTTTTTTACCGCGGCATCTTCGTTATTGATGCCGGTCGTGCTCTTCGAGATCGTATTCGTCAACATCCTTTTCTACCACCTGCTCAAGGCCCGGACGCTCGCCGGCAGGAGCGTGATGGACTCGATAGAGGGCTTCAGGATGTACCTCGGCACCGCTGAAAAAGATGAGATAAGGAGCATGGGCGCGCCGGCGCAGACCCCGCAGCTATTCGAGAGGTACCTTCCTTACGCCATCGCCCTCGATGTCGAGAACGCATGGGCGGAATATTTTACCGATGTGCTTTCCAGGGCGAGCATAGACGGGAAAAAGTATTCCCCAAGCTGGTATTCCGGCACGTCTTTCAGCACCTACAGCGCCGCGGGTTTTGCGTCGGCGATGGGTACATCCCTTTCCGGCGCGATATCTTCATCTTCACACGCCCCGGGCTCAAGTTCAGGTTTCAGCGGAGGCGGCGGCGGGGGAGGAGGAGGCGGAGGCGGCGGCGGGGGCGGGGGAGGAGGCTGGTGATCATGGATATCCTGGCCGGTTTGATAAAAGAGATCTGGCACACATTCA
>JAQTVK010000054.1 GCA_028706795.1 Candidatus Omnitrophota bacterium
GGAGGCATTCAGCCGCGGCCCAAGGATGAATCCCACGGTCTCGGTGTAAAATTCCTTCTTCTTCCCTATCCCGGCGACTTCCATAAGCGCCCTTAAGCCCGCCCTCTGCGTCCCGGCCAGGTATTTCAGGCCGTGTTTTACGAGTATCCTGTTCTCGCCGGTAAGAGGCGCGACATCCGATATCGTCCCGAGCGCCACCAGGTCGAGGTCTTCCTCCTCGCTCCAGCCTAATGCCTGCGTTAATTTATATACAAGGCCTACGCTCGCCAGATGTTTATAGGGATAACGGCAGCCGGGAACGAAGGGGTCCAATATCGCGGATGCCTCCGGAAGTCTGTCTTTTACGGGCTGGTGGTGGTCGATGATTATGGAGTCGACACGGTGCTTATTCAGGAAGGCGATCTCTTCGGCGGCCGTAATGCCGCAGTCTACCGCGATGACAAGTTTCGCGCTGTCTTTCTGCGCGTTCTCAAGCGCTTCGACGTTAAGGCCGTACCCCTCCTTTACGCGGTCAGGTATATAATTATGGACGTGGGCGCCGTGTCTTTTCAGCGTCGTATATAACAGCGCTGTGGCTGTCAGGCCGTCGACGTCGTAATCGCCGTAAACGAGGATACGTTCTTTATTTTCTATGGCGGACCTTATCCGAGAGGCCGCTTTCTCCATATCCTTAAAAAGAAAAGGGTCGTGGAGCGACGCGAGGCCGCACGATAGGAAATCGCGGGCTTCCTGCGGGTTCTTTACGCCTCTTTTTATGAGCAGGCGGGCGAGGACAGGCGAGATATCGAGGGGTTTGACAAGGCCGGCTGCGGCGTTGTCATCCGGAGAATCTATCTCCCATGCCTTTTGCATGTCAGGCCGGCTCTATATGGACTATCACGTCCGTGACGCCGGGGAACTTTTCGCGAATGCGCTTCTCGATGGTGGTAGACAGGTCGTGGGCTTTCCCGACAGGCATGTTCTTGTCCACCGTTACGTGGAGGTCAACGTGGATATCATCGGAGCGCCCGCGCGTCCTTATACGATGGCAGCCGACTATTTCCTTTATATCGGAGAGCGCGTCGCAAATGTGCTGTACCTCTATGACCGCGTAATCGGTAAGGATCCTTGAACTTTGCATGAGTATCCTGACCCCGATATACGCGATCAACAGCGATATTATTATGCCTGCGATGACGTCTATGATGGGCAGCCCCATCCTGACGCTGACCAAGCTGATTACGACCGTGATGGAAGTGAAGATGTCCGAACCCGTGTGCATCGCGTCGGCAACAAGGAAATCACTGCCCAGATGTTTGCCTCTTTTATATTCATATCTCATTACGCCGATATTGACGGCCAGGGTCACGCCCATCACGATGAAGCTGCCGAGGTTCGCCACGGGATTGATCAGATCCTGATGGACCAGCCTGTGTAAAGATACGGCTATGAGTTTGAAGGCTATTAAAAAGAGCGCCACCGCGATGGCCATCGAGGCGAGGGTCTCATACTTGCCATGGCCGTAAGGATGGCCGACATCCCTGGGCCGCGACGCCACCGCTATCCCGATCAGGCCGATTATATTCGACGACCCGTCCGAGAGCGAATGGAAACCGTCGGAGGTCATGGCCAGTGACTGTGTCAAAAGGCCGTATACGATCTTGGCCAGGGCCACACCCCAGTTAAGGACGAGTATCCAGATAAGGATATTTCTTATCTGTATATACTTATTATTTCCCAATTACCTTCTTCCTCGGTTGGAACGCCAATACAAGCGGGCTGGCGATATAGACGGTCGAATATACGCCGGAAACAAAACCCACAAGCAGCGCGAACGCGAAATTGCTCAAGACCTCGCCGCCATAAAGGAAGATCGACAACACCACGAGGAGCGTTACCCCCGAGGTCAAGAGCGTCCTTCCCAGAGTCTGATTGACGCTCAGGTTTATCACGTCATACAGGCTCATCTTCCTGTTGAGCCGCAAATTCTCCCTTACCCTGTCATAGATGACGATGGTGTCATTTATCGAAAAACCGGCTATGGTAAGGAAAGCCGTGACGCTCAGCAGGTCTATAGCCCTGTTCGTCAACGCCATGAAACCCAGCGCCACCAGGACGTCATGGATGAGGGCGATGACGCCCGCGACCGCGAAATTAAAGTGCTTAAACCTGAAAGCGACATATATCAATATGCCGATCAGCGACCATATGATCGCGTATACGGCTTTCGTCTTGAGGTGTTTTCCCGCGACCGGGCCGACATGCTCTATCTTAAGTATCTGGATATCCTGGTCAGGGAATGCCTTTTTCAGATTGTTAGTAAGGTCCGTGCTTTTGTCCGCGGCGGTCCTTATGAGTATGACCTTCGGATTATCTTTGAACTGCTGGATCGAGGCGTCCTCGAGGTTAAGCTCTTTCAGCATTTTCCTCACACCGTCGATATCCGGGGCGGACTTAAACATATACTCCTGGAGTTGGCCGCCGGAGAAGTCTATTCCATAGGCCTTATCTTTTTTCGAAAAGAAAGAAAAGAGACCGATGCCTATCACGATAAGTGAGACAGCATAAAATATCTTCCTCTTGCCTATAAAATCGATCTTCGTCTCCCTGATAAGCTTCAACATCGGCAGGGATTTTACCAGCCCGGTGTTCAGGAGGGCTTCTACTATGACGCGCGTAACAAAGATAGCCGTGAACATGCTCGCCAGGAGGCCTATGGTCAGGGTCACGGCAAATCCCCTGATCGGGCCTGTGCCGAACTGGAAAAGGAACAATGCCGCAATAAGCGTTGTAAGATTGGAATCGAATATGGCAGTGAATGCCTTGTCATAACCCATGCTGACCGCCTGCCGCAGCGCCTTTCCGGCCCGCAGTTCCTCCCTTATCCTTTCGTTGATAAGCACGTTCGCGTCGACTGCCATGCCGAGCGAAAGGGCTATACCTGCGATACCCGGGAGGGTCAGCGTAGCGGATATGCCGGGGAACACGTAAGGCAGGAACCCAAGGCATCCTAAGGTAAACAAAAGGTTTAAGCTGAGCGCTACGTCGGCGATAAGACCGGATAGGAGATAATAACCGGCCATAAATACCAGGATAAGCGCGCCTCCTATCAAGCTCGCTTTTATGCCCTTATTGATGGAATCCTGCCCAAGCAGCGGGCCGACAGTCCTCTCTTCTTCGATATACATTGGGGCAGGCAGCGCGCCGGTCCGCAGGACTAACGAGAGGTCCCTTGCCTGCTCGACCGTGAACCTTCCGCTTATCACGGCCTGGCCCGAAGGTATCGCCTCCCTGATGACCGGAGCCGATTGCACCTTGCCGTCGAGGACTATGGCCAGCCTCCTGCCGACATTCTCGCTTGTTATCCTCGCGAATTTTTTCGCGCCTTCCGAATTGAACTCTATATTGACCGTCGGCTCGTTGAATTTGCTCTGGTCGAAATGTATCGCTGCGTTCAAGAGCCCCTCGCCTGTCATGACCGCCTGTTTTTCCAACAGCAGCTTCTCGTCATCCTCGGTGGAAGTCTTGAGCTCATAGCCTTCGGGGACATTGCCGGTCAACGCCTGTTTCATCTTTTCCGGGTCATCCGAGACCAGTTTGAATTCAAGCAGCGCGGTCTGCCCGATTATGCTCAGGGCGCGTTCGCGGTCGGTGACGCCGGGAAGCTGGACGACTATCTCGTCCTTGCCCTGCCTCTGGATAGACGGCTCCCTTACGCCGAACTGGTCTATCCTGTTCCTTATGACCTCGATAGCCCTGTCGCCGGCGTCTTCACGCGCGTTCTCCGGCAGGTGGCTGGTATCGACTTTAAGCAAAAGATGCATCCCGCCCTTTAAGTCAAGGCCGAGCTTTATCTTCCCTTCCTGTATTACCTTTCCGTCTTTATCCTTGACGTCAAAAGGCGGATAGATGAGCCAAAAGGAAGCCGCTATTAAAGCGAATATTAATCCCGCTTTCCAGGCAAGCCCTCTCTTCATTTCTCTTCTCCTGTCCTCTTCTTTGTCGTATAAGCTATCGCGTATTTATCGACTTCTATCTTAGCGTTATCGTCAACCCGGAGGACTACAGATGTCTCCTTCACGTTGACTATCGTGCCGTGTATCCCGCCGCTTGTGACGACCTCATCGTTCTTGGCGAGGTTCTTTACCATCTCTGCGTGGTCTTTCTTCTGTTTCTGCTGGGGTTTTATGAGCAGAAAATAAAATACCACAAATATGAGGATTAGTGGTAAAAAACTTGCCATCGCATTTGCGCCCTGCTGTTCCATCGTCTACCCTTTCTTTTGTGTTGCCGTTATTCCGACGGCTTCGTACTTCTCCATGAAATCAACCCTGAATTTCGCGAACTTCCCGTCCCTTATCGCCTGCCTCATATTCTTCATGAGGTTTTGGTAAAAATATATGTTGTGCAACGATGCCAGTTTCAAGCCGAGGATCTCATCGGTGTTGAAGAGGTGCCTGATATAGCTCCTCGTATGGTTCCTGCACGCGTAGCAGCCGCATCCTTCTTCTATCGGTCCCAGTTCCTTCGCGTTTACCGCCGTCCTGACGGAGAAACGGCCGTTCGAGGTAAATACGGTGCCGTTCCTGCCGTTCCTGGTCGGGACGACACAGTCGAACATGTCTATCCCGGCGGATACCGCGTCGAAGAGGTCCTGCGGTTCGCCGACTCCCATCAGATACCGCGGCTTATCTTCCGGCAGCAGCGCCGCCGTGAATTGCGTCATCTCGTTCGTGATCTCCCGAGGCTCGCCTACGGCGAGGCCGCCCAAGGCGTAGCCGTCAAAATCCATCTTCACCAGCATCTTCGCGCAATCTTCCCTTAGGTCCTTATAGGAGGCGCCTTGCACTATTCCGAAGATACCCTGCCTCTTATTGGGCCTGAAACCGAAATCTTTTACGGACCGCTCCTTGGAATACCTGGCCCAATCGAGCGTCCTTACGACGGCGCGCTTTGCCATCTCGTATTCGCAGGGGTAATGGACGCACTCGTCAAGCACCATCATTATATCACTTCCGAGGCAAGTCTGGAACTCCAACATCTTTCCCGGGGTAAGCATATGCCTCGAGCCGTCTATATGCGACTGGAATTCCACTCCCTCATCGCTCACTTTCCTCAGCACCGCGAGGCTGAATACCTGGAACCCTCCGGAGTCGGTCAATATCGGCTTCTCCCAATTCATGAATTTATGGAGGCCGCCCGCGTTCTTTATTATCTCTTCACCCGGACGCAGATAGAGGTGGTACGCGTTCGACAGGAGTATCTGTACGCCGCAAGCGTCGAGCTCGTCATTCGAGAGCGTCTTTACGGTCGCCTGCGTCCCCACGGGCATGAACACCGGGGTATCGAACTCACCGTGCGTTGTCTTTATCTTCCCTGCCCGGGCCTTCGTCTCCCTGTCTTTAGCGATTATCTCTATCTTCATATTATCAGCATCGAGTCGCCGTAACTGTAAAACCGGTACTTCTCTTTCACGGCCTCCTCGTAGGCCTGGAACAGGACTTCCCTGCCGCAGAAAGCCGCGACGAGCATTAAAAGCGTCGTCTTCGGCAGGTGGAAATTCGTCACCAGCGCGTCCACAAATTTAAAATTATACGGCGGATATACAAAAAGGTTGGTCCATCCTTTGCCTTTCTCGACGCGGTTCTTCGAGCCCTTGACGAGCTGCGCCTGGTTCTCCAGCGCCCTGCAGGTCGTCGTCCCTACCGCGAATATCTTTCCGCCCTTCTCTTTCACGCCGTTCATCCTCAGCGCAGCCTCTTCCTTTAATTCAAAGACCTCGGGCTCTAATTTATGCCTCGATACCTCATCTACCGAAACCGGCTTGAACGTCCCGTACCCGACATGCAGGGTCACGGATTCAACCGATGAACCTTTTGCTTTTATTTTTTTTAATACCTCATCGCTGAAATGCAGACCGGCGGTAGGAGCCGCCACTGCTCCCGGCATCCTGGCATAAACGGTCTGGTACCTCTCCTCGTCAACCTTTTCAGCCGGACGTTTTATATAAGGCGGCAGGGGCACGATGCCTATCTTATCCAATATGGCCCCGAAATCAGCGCCGTTTATGCTGAATTCGATAAGTCTTATCCCCTCGCTCTCGCCGCGGATGATGCCGGTAAGCTCGCCGGCGCCGAACGTGAACTTCGTGCCGACCTTTATCCTTGTGGAGGTATCTATCAGGCATTTATAGAGCCTCTCGCTCATCTTTTCTATGAGCGTTATCTCGGCCTTTGCTCCTGTATCCGCCTTCTTCGCCGGAAGCCTCGCCTTTATGACCTTCGTGTCGTTGACGACAAGGCAATCCTCGGGCCCGATATAATCGACGATATCGCGGAAGTCCCTGTGTTCTATCTTCTTCGATATCTTATGCACTACCATAAGCCGTGAGGCGTCGCGCGCCTGCGCCGGATATTGCGCGATAAGCTCTTCCGGGAGTTTATAATCGAATTCACTTAATCTCATTTCACGTCCTTAAGATCAGTTATCTTTGAGCCGGGATAATAAAATCCCAGTATCTCGTCCGCCTTCTTGCCGGCGCGGGACATGTAATAGGCTCCCCACTGGCACAGGCCTACCCCGTGGCCCCACCCCAGTCCTTCGAACGCCACATATTCGCCTATCACCGTAACTTTGAAATTCGTGCTCCTTACGATATCGGCCCCTATTATCCGCCTGAAATCCT
>JAQTVK010000055.1 GCA_028706795.1 Candidatus Omnitrophota bacterium
GTCAGCGGTTCAAGTCCGCTCGCCCCGACCATTTTTGATATAATTATTTGAATAACAAGAGGTAATGAGAATGGAGAAGATCAACGTAGGCCTGATAGGGTTCGGGACCGTAGGTGTCGGCGTCGCGAAGGCGTTATTGCAGAAATCCGCCCAAATAGAGCGGCAGGTGGGCGCGCGAGTCGTGCTTAAGGTCATCTGCGATAACGATCTGCGCCGCAAAAGGAACATCAAGGTCAACAGGAAGCTTATGACCAGCGACGTCAACAAGGTCCTCGGGAATCCAAATATCGATATCGTAGTTGAGCTCGTCGGAGGGATACATCCGGCCAAGGAATTCGTGCTTAAGGCTATAAAGAGCGGACAGCACGTCGTCACCGCCAATAAAGCCCTTATAACCGAACACGGCGAAGAGCTATTCGACGCGGCGAAGAAGGCGGGAGTAGATATCTTCTACGAAGCCTCGGTAGGCGGCGGCATACCCATAATCAAGTCTTTGCGTGAAGGGCTCGTCGCGAACGAGATCGACACCATACTCGGCATAGTGAACGGCACCTCGAACTACATACTTTCGGCCATGGCCGAAGAGGAGCTGAGCTTCTCCGATGCCCTCGAACAGGCGAAGAAGAAGGGATATGCCGAACGCAATCCGGCGCTAGACATCGGGGGTTACGATTCCGCGCACAAACTCGCTATCCTGACCCTCCTCGGTTTCGGGAAGGCGGTAAAACTCAAGGATATTTACGTCGAAGGGATACTCGACATATCGCAGAACGATATCAGGTATGCCGACGAATTCGGCTACGCCATAAAACTCCTAGCGATCGCAAAAAGATGCGATAACGAGATAGAGGTAAGGGTGCATCCGACCCTCTTGTCGAAAGAGCACCTGCTCGCCAACGTGAACGGCGTCTATAACGCCATCTATGTCCACGGGGACATGGTCGGCGGGACCCTCTTCTACGGGCGCGGGGCGGGACAGAACCCCGCGGCAAGCTCGGTTGTCGGAGATATAATCGACCTCGCCAGGAATTTAAGGTTCAATTCCGTCGGCAGGGTCCCGATCTACATGAAAAACGAATCGATAAAAAAGATAAGGAAGATAGACGATATCGAGGCGAGTTATTATATCCGCATCTCATGCATCGACAAACCCGGTGTGCTCGCAAAGGTCGCCGGGATACTCGGCCGCCACAAGATATCGATAGCCAGCGTCGGACAGAAAGAAAGGCGCGCGGCGCGCATCGTCCCGGTCGTCATGATGACCCATGAGGCGAAAGAGAAGAACATGAGGCAGGCCCTTGAGGAGATAGACAGGATGGCGGCAATAAGGCGCAAGACCGTTGCGATAAGGGTAGAGAGATAATATGATGTGGCGAGGATTGATAGACAAATACAGGAAATACCTTCCTGTCACTTCCAGGACCCCGGTCATAACCTTAAACGAGGGGAATACCCCGCTTATCTATTCCTGTAACCTAAGCAATAAGCTCGGAAAAGGATATGATGTCTATTTGAAATTCGACGGGGCGAACCCGACCGGTTCGTTCAAGGACCGCGGCATGACCATGGCCGTATCGAAGGCTGTCGAGGAGGGTTCGAAGGCAATAATGTGCGCTTCGACCGGCAATACCTCGGCCTCTGCAGCTGCTTATGCGGCGCGTGCGGGCATCAAATGCATCGTCCTCATACCCGAGGGAAAGATAGCGCTCGGAAAACTCGCCCAGGCGATAATCTACGGCGCCGAAGTGTTGGCCGTCAAAGGGAATTTCGATGAGGCGCTGGAACTCGTAAAAAATATTACCGATAAATATCCGATAACCCTCGTCAATTCCCTAAACCCGTACAGGATAGAAGGACAGAAGACCGGCGCGTTCGAGATATGCGAAGCCCTCGAGTCCGGCCCCGACTACCATTTCATACCGGTCGGCAACGCGGGAAATATCACCGCGTACTGGAAGGGTTACAAGGAATACAAGCAGCATGGAAAGATAAAAGCGCTCCCGAAGATGATGGGTTTCCAGGCCGAGGGCGCTGCGCCTATCGTGAGGGGACATGTAATAGAGCATCCCGAGACCATCGCCACTGCGATAAGGATAGGCAACCCCGCGAGTTGGGAAAAAGCTGAGGCGGCGCGTGATGAATCCGGCGGTACCATAGACATGGTCTCGGACAAAGAGATACTCGAGGCCTACAAATACATCGCGATAAAGGAAGGGATATTCGCAGAGCCGGCTTCAGCCGCGTCAGTCGCGGGCCTGATGAAGATGATACGCAAGGGATCCTTCAAAAAGAAACCCGCGAAGAAGGTAAAAATCGTCTGTATCCTGACCGGGCACGGCCTAAAAGACCCGGACAGGGCCATTTCGACTTTAAGTAAACCAAAATCGGTCAAGGCCGATATGAGATCGGTCCTGAAGGCGATAGGCCTATAAATAGATGAAATATATCGTCCTGGTCGGCGACGGCATGGCGGATTACCCGATCAATGAGCTGGGGAACAAGACACCTCTAGAGGCCGCCAAGATCCCGAACATGGATCTCATAGCCAAGAACGGGAGGGTGGGCTTGGTCCATACCATCCCGGAAGGTTTCGCGCCGGCTTCGGATGTCGCGAACCTCTCGATCATCGGTTATGACCCGGTGAAGTACTATTCGGGGCGGGGGCCGCTCGAGGCCGCTAACATGGGGATAAAGCTCGGTCCGGACGACATCGCATTCCGGTGCAACCTCGTCACTATAGACCGGGAACGGATGGCCGATTATTCGGCGGGGCACATAACCTCCGAAGAGGCAGCCACCTTAATTAAATTCCTTGATAAGAAGCTCGGCTCGGACAAGGTAAAATTTTACCCGGGCGTAAGTTACAGGCACCTGATGATAATCAGGGACGGGTCTTTGAAGGAGGCGCTACGCGCCACCGAGTGCGTGCCGCCGCACGACATAACCGGGATGCCGATAAAAGGCGGGCTCCCGAAAGGCCCGGGCGCAAAGTTCCTTGTAAAATTAATGGAAGACTCGAGGGCCATACTGCCCGGCCATGAAGTCAACCACGTCAGGATAGATTTGAAGGAGAACCCGGCCGATATGATATGGCTCTGGGGCCAGGGCGTCGAGACTAACATGCCGAAGTTCAGGGAGAAGTTCGGCGTCGACGGTTCGGTCATATCCGCGGTCGACCTGATAAAAGGCATCGGCAAGTCGATAGGGCTCAACGTCATAAACGTCCCGGGCGCGACCGGCTATTACGATACGAATTACCAGGGCAAGGCGCAATACGCGATAGATTCGCTCAAAGACAAAGATTTCGTCTTTGTGCATGTCGAGGCGGCAGATGAGGCGGGACATAACGGCGACCTGCGCGCCAAGATGGCGGCGATCGAGAACTTCGACAGGTTTATCGTCGGGGCTCTCCTTAATAAATTTAAAAAACAAGGTGATTTCAGGGTAATGGTCCTGCCGGACCATAATACCCCGGTATCGATCCGGACCCACACTGCCGAACCGGTGCCGTTTGCGGTATTCGGGAAAGGGATAGAACCGAACAACGCCGCGGAATACAGCGAAGCGGCGGCGAAGGCGACCGGCTTTGCCTTCGGGCACGGCCACGAGCTCATGGAATACTTCATGGGCAAATAACAGGAGGAAGGCGGAATAAAAGTGGGATCACTAATAGTCCAAAAATACGGCGGCTCTTCTGTCGCGAATCCCGATAGGATCATAAACGTCGCCAAGCGCGTCGTGCGTTACAAAAAAGAGTGCCATGACGTCGTAGTTGTCGTGTCGGCGCTGGGCGACACTACCGACGAGCTCATCGAACTGGCATACAACGTCACTGACGACCCGTCCGAGCGCGAGATGGACATGCTCATCTCGACAGGGGAACAGATATCGTGCGCCTTGCTGGCTATGGCCATCGAGAAGCTCGGCGAGCCCGCGATATCCTTTACCGGCGCGCAGGTCGGCATCATAACCGATACCTCGCACACTAAAGCCCGTATATTGAATATATCCGCCGCGGACAGGATAAAGGAACAACTTAAGGAAGGCAAGGTCGTGGTGGTCGCCGGATTCCAGGGGATGAGCATAAAGAAGGAGATAACCACCCTCGGCCGCGGGGGAAGCGACCTGACCGCGGTCGCACTCGCCAGCGCGCTCGGCGCGAAGATATGCGAGATATATACCGACGTCGACGGGGTGTACACCGCTGATCCGAGGATAGTCAAGAACGCCAAAAAACTTTCAAAGATAAGTTATGACGAGATGCTGGAACTTGCCTCACTGGGAGCGAAGGTGATGCAGGCGAGGTCCGTAGAATACGGCAAACGTTATGATATTCCCATACATGTCCGCTCGAGTTTCTCAAACGCTGAAGGGACTATAATCTGCAAGGAGGCAAAATCGATGGAGAAGATAGACGTAAGCGGAGTCGCGCTGCAAAAAGACGAGGCGAAGATAACCATCTGCGACGTCCCGGATAAACCGGGCATCGCGGCAACCATATTCAAGGAATTAGGCGCGAATAATATCGTCATAGACATGATAGTCCAGAACGTGGGCCGGACCGGCACCACCGACGTCTCATTTACCGTCCTGACCGAGGACCTCGCCAAGACCATGAAGGTCGCCAAGAAGGTCGCCAGGGAGATAGGCGCCGGAGAGGTCGTAAAGGACGAGAATATCGCCAAGATTTCGATAGTCGGCATCGGCATGAGGAGCCATGCCGGCATCGCGGCGCGGATGTTCAAGGCGCTGGCATCGAAGAAAATAAACATCGAGATGATATCGACATCCGAAATAAAGATATCCTGCGTAATCGGGAAGAAACATGCGGAATTGGCGCTTAAGACGCTCCATGACGAATTTGACCTGAAGAAAGCAAAATAAAGGCAAATAGAATGAAAGACGTGAAATTATACGATACGACGCTCCGCGACGGGGCGCAGACCGAGGGGATCTCATATTCGGTGAACGACAAGCTGCGCATCGCAGAGAAGCTTGACGACCTCGGCGTCCATTATATCGAGGGCGGATGGCCGGGGTCCAACCCGAAGGATATGGCGTTCTTCAAGGCCGCAAAGAAACTTAAATTGAAAAATTCCGAGATCGTAGCTTTCGGCTCGACGCGCCGCGCGAACACAGCCATCGGCAGGGATGCCATCGTCCGCGGGCTGCTGGATTCGGGCACAAAACATATCACTATCTTCGGCAAGTCATGGGACCTGCATGTCAGGGACGTCTTCAGGGTACCGCTTGAGGAGAACCTGAAGATGATCTCGGAGACAGTCTCATACCTGAAATCAAAGGGGAAGACCATATTCTATGACGCGGAGCATTTTTTTGACGGATACAAGAGCAACCCCGAATATTCACTAAGGACCCTGTTCGCCGCGCGCGACGCGGGTGCTGACTGCGTCATCCTTTGCGACACGAACGGCGGGACCATAACTTCCGATTTCGTCGAGATCGTAAAAGATGTCCTGGCGAAACTCGACTGTCCCGTAGGCATCCATTGCCACAATGATTGCGATATGGCCGTGGCAAATTCCGTCGCTGCCGTCCAGGCGGGATGCACGCAGGTCCAGGGCACATTTAACGGTTACGGCGAACGCTGCGGGAACGCGAACCTCGTCTCGGTCATCGGTAACCTGAAACTCAAGCTCGGCATCGACTGCATCAGCAGCGCGAAACTGAAGGAACTGACCGAGGTTTCGCGTTTTATTGCCGAGACCAGCAACGTAAAACAGCAGGAAAACCAGCCGTTTGTGGGTAACAGCGCCTTTACCCATAAGGCGGGGGTCCACATCAACGCGATAATGAAAAACCCGGTCACATACGAGCATCTCGACCCGCACCTGGTCGGGAACAAGAGGAGGCTTTTGGTGTCCGAGCTTTCCGGCAAGAGCTCTATCCTGCTCAAGGCCGAGGCGCTCGAGCTTGACCTCAACCTGACGAAAGAGGCGCCCAAGACCAAGAAGATCCTGCAACTCCTGCAGAAACTTGAGCATGAGGGCTATCATTTTGAGGCTGCGGAAGGCTCGCTCGAACTCCTGTTGAAGCGCGCTTTCAATAAATACAAAAAGTTCTTTGAGCTCGAAGGGTTCAAGGTAGTGACCGAACATAAAGGCAATAAGCTGGTCTCAGAGGCGACGATCAAACTTAAGGTGAACAAGGTCGAGGAACATACCGCCGCCGAGGGCGACGGCCCTATCAACGCCCTTGATAACGCGCTGCGCAAGGCGCTCCTGGAATTCTATCCGGCTTTGGCCGAGATGCACCTCTCCGACTTTAAGGTCCGCGTCCTTGAAGAGAAAGCCGGTACCGCGGCAAAGGTCCGCGTCCTTATCCAGTCGCAGGACGCAAAGGATTCATGGTGGACTATCGGCGTATCCGAGAACATCATCGAGGCGTCATGGAACGCGCTTGTCGATTCTATCGAATATAAACTGCTCAAAGACCGTAAATAATATGCCAGAGATCCCTTCTGCATACAACCCAAAGGCTACCGAAGACAAGTGGTATAAGCTCTGGGAGTCTAAGAAGCTCTTCCACGCCGAACCTGACCAGAAACGCAAGCCCTACACGATAGTCATCCCGCCGCCTAATAT
>JAQTVK010000056.1 GCA_028706795.1 Candidatus Omnitrophota bacterium
GCGAATTTAGCGTATCAGCTGGTCGGGACACAGGGTTTCAGGACTTTTATCAAGATAATAAATAAAAGCGGATTTACGCTGTATGAGCCGTTCAGGGTATACGAGAAGGAAGAGAAGTATATCCCACCCCAGGCGATGACGATAACTCCTTATTCGGTGGCCCTCAGGGAGGTCCACGAGCGCCTCGGCCTGAGCGTCGAGGTCAGGTACTGCAACGTCGTCCAGGAGCCGTTCCCCGGCCTTATCAGGCAGGTGGAGATAAAGAATATCGCGGGGAAACCGGTGAAGATCGAGCTCCTCGACGGCATGCCTCAGGTGATACCCTTCGGGATGGACGATACCAGCCTCAAAAAGATGAAATACCTCGTCAAATCCTTCAGTTATGCGGAAAACCTCGAAAAGAAGATACCTTATTTCCATATCAGGACTACCCACGAGGATGGCCCTGAAGTGGCCATGGTAAAGAGGGGGCATTATTACGCGTGCGTCAGGGTGGCGGGAGGAAAGACGGAACTGGAACGCCCCCTGGTAGATGCTTCGCAGATATTCGGCACGAGGAAAGACCTCATCTTCCCCTCGCGCTTTAACGTGAGGTCGAAATTTGTTTATGATATGAAGGAAGAACTGACGAGCGGGGAATTCTCTTCGGCAATGTGTTACGAGAATGTCACCCTCAAGCCCTCGGCGGCACTTACTTTATACTGCATCTGCGGCACGCTCGATTCCCTCGGCGCCACGAAAGGGGTAGCCCGGGCGCTCACCGCGGATTTCGCGGAGTCGCAGCTTAAGAAAAACCGGACTCTCGTCGAATCGATCATGGGCTCTTCCCTGGTCATAAGCGAAGACGGGAAGTTCGATAAGTATTCCGCGCAAAATTTCCTCGACAATGTGTTGCGGGGAGGCTTTCCCCTGGCGCTCACGAGGGAAAAGAGCAAGGTCTTCTACGTATATTCCAGGAAACACGGCGATCTCGAGAGGGATTATAACCAGTTCTATACTTCCCCGACCTTTTATTCCCAGGGAGATTCCAATTACAGGGACGTCAACCAGAACAGGCGCAACGACACGTTCTTCAATCCCGATGTGGGGATGACAAATATAATCAATTTCATAAACCTGGTGCAGATGGACGGCTTTAACCCCCACGGCGTGGGCGGGGTCACATTTGCGTATAAGGGGGACAAAAAACTTCTCATCAGCCTTTTCGGCGCCGGCGCGGAAAAAATGGAGGAATTCTTCAAAAGGCCCTTCGCCCCGGGAGAGATCTTCAAATTTGCCGGGTCCAACTCGATAAAGGTCGCCGTATCTAATGACGAGATGCTCGCAAGGATACTCGAGCATTCCGATGCGGAACAGAATTCAGAGGGCATGGATGGCTTCTGGACTGACCACTGGTTCTATAATATGGACCTCATCGACAGCTTCCTGGCCGTCTATCCCGACAGGAAGGAAGAGCTTTTCTTCGGGCGCAGGGATTTCACGTTCCACGACAACCCTTACGTCGTGCTGCCGAGGGAAGATAAATACGTCCTGTGGGACGGAAAGCCGGTCCAACTGGGCGCGGTAAGGATCGACGAGGAAAAGAGGAAGATGATCGCCGGAAGGAAGTCGGAGAAGACGCTGGTCCGCAAGGACGGCGGGAAAGGCGATATTTACAGGACCGACCTCATCACGAAGCTCCTTATTATCGCGGTCAATAAGATAAATTCCATCGGGCCGGACGGCTGCGGCATCGAGATGGAGGCGGATAAACCGAACTGGTGCGACGCGCTCAACGGCTTGCCCGGGCTCTTCGGGTCGTCCTCGAACGAGACTTTCGAATTGAAGAGGCTGATAGCCATGGTCTCAAAGAACCTGGGCGGCAAGGCGCTCGAACTGCCCGAGGAAGCCGTCGAGGCGATAAAGGATTCGAAAGGCGCTTTAAGCGGGTTTCTCGACGGAGGATCGGACGATTTCGGCATATGGGATAAACTGGCCGCGATAAAAGAAGATTTCAGGAAAAAGACGAGATATGGGATAACCGGCAGGCTCGTATCGCTCCCGGCGGACGAATTATCCGGTTACCTTACGCTCGCGGCCAAAAGGGTGCAGGCGGCCATAAATAAGAGTTTTGATGAGAAGGCCGGCCTTTATTCCGGGTATTTTATCAATACGCCGTCCGGATACGAGCGGACGGGCCGGACCAACCACAAGGGCCTTCCCTGTATAAGGGTCACGAAATTCGATTCGCGGCCGCTGCCGCTGTTCCTGGAGGCGCAGGTACACGCGCTAAAGGTCGAAGAGGACAGGGCTGTCGCCGCCAGGCTGCACCGCAACCTGATGAAGAGCGTCCTGGTCGACAAAAAATTGAAGATGTTCTCGGTCAATGCCTCGCTCGAAAAGGAGCCGTATGAGATAGGCAGGACCAAGACGTTCAACCCGGGCTGGCTCGAGAACCAGTCGATATGGCTGCACATGGAATATAAATACATGCTCGAATTGCTGAAGGCCGGGCTTTACGGGGATTATTACGGGAACCTGAAGGGCGTCCTTGTCCCGTTTTTGAAGCCCGATGTCTACGGGAGGAGCATCTTCGAGAACTCGTCTTTCATCGCGGGCAGCGTCCATCCGGACAGGAAAGTCCACGGCCAGGGGTTCTACGCGAGGCTCTCCGGTTCGACCGCCGAATTCATCCATATGTGGCTTATCATGATGACCGGCGGGAGGCCGTTCTCGCTCGACGCGAACGGAAAACTTATATTCAGCCTTTCCCCGGTCCTCAAGGGCGGCATGTTCCTGAAGAAAGACCGCAAGGTCGAATATTATTCACCCGCAGGGGACCTGCGCAAAGAGACCGTCAAGAAAGGCACATTGAAATTCATCTTCCTGGGAAAGATACCCGTGACCTATGTTAATCCGGGGAGGAAGGATATGCTCGGGGGAGGCAAAGCGGCTAAGTACGAACTTACGCTCGAGGACGGTTCGGTGAAAGAATTCACCGGCAGCGTCCCGGAACCGTATTCGGCCCTGATAAGGGAAAGAAAAATCAAAGAGATAAAAGCATATATCGGCCAGGCATAGGCCTATTGACAAGGGTCGCGGTTGTGATATAATTAATTGGTACCTAAAATGGATTAGGAAGAGACGAAGGCGTCTTTCATATATAATGAGAGGCGCTTTTTTCTGTGTAAAGACGATGAAAAACACATACTTGCCGGGAAGACAGGGATTATACGACCCGCGGTTCGAGCACGACAGCTGCGGCGTGGGATTTGTCTGCGATATCAAAGGCCGCAAGTCGCATGATATCGTAGCCAAGGGTATCCTCGCGCTGGAGCATTTGATGCACCGCGGCGCCACCGGCTCAGATCCGAAGACAGGAGACGGCGCGGGCATCCTGATACAGGTGCCGCACGAGTTCCTGCTGAAGGAATGCTCGAAGGCGGGTATCCGCCTGCCCAAGGCAGGCGACTACGGCGTCGGATTTGTCTTCTTGCCTACCGATGCCAAAGAGAGGAAATCCTGCGAGGATAATTTCAAAAAGATCGCGGAGGAGGAAGGGCTTATATTCCTCGGCTGGCGCGAAGTCCCGGTCGACGATTCGGCCATCGGGAAGACCGCCAAGGAATCCCAGCCTGTCATAAAGCAGGTTTTTGTCGGCCGCCCTGAGAACGTTGCCGGAGAACTTGCTTTTGAGAGGAAGTTATATATCGTTAGGAAGCAGGTCGAGAACCTTGTCCGTGGTTCGGCCGTAAGGCAGAAGGCATTCTTTTATATATCCGGCCTGTCGTCGCGCACGTTGAGTTATAAAGGGCTCCTGATGTCGACGCAGTTGAAGGATTTTTTCCCGGACCTTAAAGACCGGGCGATGGAGAGCTCGTTTACGCTTATCCACGCGCGCTACAGCACGAACACATTCCCGACGTGGGACCTCTCGCAGCCGTTCCGTTTCCTCGCGCATAACGGGGAGATAAATACCCTGCGCGGCAACATCAACTGGATGAAGGCGCGGCAGGGCCTGCTCGAAAGCGGCGTGTTCGGGAAGGATATAAAGAAATTGTTCCCGGTCATAGTCCCGGGCGGAAGCGACTCGGCTTCGCTGGATAATATGCTGGAACTATTGATCCTGGGCGGGCGCTCGCTTCCTCACGCGATGATGATGCTCGTCCCCGAGGCGTGGCAGGATAACGACCAGATCAGCGAGGAGAGGAAGCGTTTTTATGAATATCACGCCTGCCTCATGGAACCGTGGGACGGCCCGGCGGCCATAGCTTTCACCGACTGAAAGTTTATCGGCGCGACCCTCGACCGCAACGGCCTCAGGCCGGCGCGTTACGTCATCACGAAGAACGGGCTTGTCGTGATGGCCTCAGAGGCCGGCGTCCTCAATATCCCGCCCGAAGAGACCGCGATGAACGGCAGGCTCCAGCCGGGCAGGATGTTCCTGATCGATACCCATGCCGGACGCATAATAGGCGACGAGGAGCTTAAATCGTCGATAGCGAACTTAAAGCCGTACGGCAGGTGGCTCGACGAGAACATGGAGAAGCTCGAGGACGTGCCTTTTCCGCATTCCTTTAAAGTCTGGCACGAGAAAGACCTTACTCCGGTCCTCAAGGCCTTCGGCTATTCCAAGGAAGACCTTCGCAGGATAATCAAGCCCATGGCCGGCGACGGCAACGAGCCTACCGGCTCGATGGGCGATGATACCCCGCTTGCGGTCCTTTCGACCAGGCCCAGGATGCTATACGATTATTTCAAACAGTTATTCGCGCAGGTCACCAACCCGCCCATCGACCCGATACGCGAAGAACTCGTCATGACCCTTAATACGTATCTTGGCAGCGAGAAGAATCTTCTCGACGAGACCCCGGGCCATTGCCACAGGCTTAAAGTCAATAACCCCATCCTGTCGAATATGGACATCGAGAGGATCCGCCATATCCGCAACGGGACGTTTAAGGCTAAGACTATTTCGACGCTCTTCGAAGCGAAAAAAGGAAAGGTAGCGTTCAAAAAGTCCCTGGATAGGATATGCGCCGAAGCCGACAAGGCCGTCAAGAGCGGCTGCACCTTCATCATATTAAGCGACAGGGGAGTCGACGGTAAGTTTGCAGCGCTCCCGGCGCTCCTGGCGTGCGGAGCCGTCCACCATTACCTTGTCTGCAGAGAGACGCGCACGCAGGTAAGCATAATAATCGAGAGCGGCGAACCGCGCGAGGTTGCGCATTTCGCGCTCCTCTTCGGGTACGGCGCGGGCTGCATTAATCCCTATCTGGCCTATGAGACGATAGAGAAGATGATCAAGGAAAAGGACCTTATTATTGCTTTCCCGGACCCGGAACTCGCGGCAAGCTCCGCGTGCAAGAACTATACCGACGCGGTAAACCACGGGCTCCTTAAGATATTGTCGAAGATGGGTATATCGACGTTGCAGAGCTACCGCGGCGCGCAGATATTCGAGGCCGTCGGGTTGAACGGCGGCCTGGTAGATAAATGCTTTACCGGAACGGTCTCGCGCATCGAGGGCATAGGCCTCGACGAGATAGCGCAGGAGGTCATAAAGAGGCACGGCGAAGCGTTCCCTGAGGCGGAAGGCGGTACGGCGCAGCTTCCCAACGGCGGGCTTTACCAGTGGAGGCGCGACGGCGAGTTCCATCTCTGGAATCCCGAATCTATCGCCGCGCTCCAGGATGCCACCCGTTTCGAAGACCCCGCCCTGTATAAAAAATTCGCCGGGCTTATAAATGACCAGGCGAAGAACCTTTGCACTTTACGCGGCCTTATGAAGTTCAAGCCCGGCGCGAAACCGGTCCCGCTCGACGAAGTCGAGCCGGCATCCGAGATAGTAAAACGTTTCGTCACCGGCGCTATGAGCTTTGGTTCTATAAGCAGGGGCGCTCACGAGACGATGGCCATAGCAATGAACCGGCTGGGGGGGAAATCGAACTCCGGGGAAGGCGGGGAAGACCCGTCGCGTTACGCGCCGCTTCCTAACGGCGACAGCCTCCGCTCCGCGACGAAGCAGGTCGCATCCGGCAGGTTCGGAGTCACGATAAATTACCTGACCAACGCGGATGAGTTACAGATCAAGATAGCACAGGGCGCGAAACCCGGCGAGGGCGGGCAGCTGCCCGGCCATAAGGTCAGCCCTGTCATCGCGAAAGTCCGCCATTCTACGCCCGGGGTGACGCTTATATCGCCTCCGCCGCACCATGATATCTATTCCATCGAAGACTTAGCGGAGCTTATCTTCGACCTGAAGAACGCTAACCCGCGCGCGCGGATAAGCGTCAAGCTTGTTTCGGAAATGGGGGTGGGCACTATCGCGGCCGGTGTCGCCAAGGGTCACGCGGATATGATACTCATATCCGGAGGCGACGGCGGTACCGGCGCGTCGCCTTTGAGCTCTATAAAGCACGCCGGCCTGCCGTGGGAACTCGGGCTTTCCGAGACTCACCAAACGCTGGTCCTGAACGACCTGAGGAGCCGCGTGCGCCTGCAGACCGACGGGCAGATGAGGACCGGACGCGACGTCGTGATAGCGGCGCTGTTGGGCGCCGAAGAATACGGCTTCGCGACCGCGGC
>JAQTVK010000057.1 GCA_028706795.1 Candidatus Omnitrophota bacterium
GTGGAAGGTCCTTATGTTCCAATCGACTACGCCTACCCAGTATATGCCTTTCTTTATCTCGACGGGTCTCATTTTAACCGGCCTCCATTACCCTTCCTTCGCGTTTCACGAACCAGCTTGCCGAATCAGAAAGCATCGAGTAAGCTTCTTCGAGCAATTCATAGTGGTGCTCCTCTTCCTTCTTCAGCCTGTCGAAAAAAAGCTTTGCAATGCGTATATTTGTCTCTTTCGATTGCTTGTCGTAATAATCGTAGCTCTTGGTCTCTTTTTCCATCGCTATCGTTATCGCCTCGAGGTTCGACGGGTCGGCCTTCAGTTTCTTCTTCTCCGAAGAGGAAAGAGGTTTGAAGACAAGGGCCAATTTCTTCTTCGCGTCGCGCGATATGATCCTTTCGAAATCCGGCCAGTCCTTCTCCCCTTTCAGGCCGTGCGATATGACCTCGATGCGTTCGATATGGATAAGCTCCTGGTCGGCGAGTGAGACGAGCAATTTCTTTGCGACGGGGTTCTTGGCAGTCTTGGCTGACTTAAGGTAGAATTTGCGGCCGTCCTCTTCCATTTTTATCGCGGCCTGCAGTATCTTCAGGTCTTTCTTTGGCATGACAGTCTCCTTTTGCGGGATTTTAAGGTTTTATTGCTGAAACAGTTTGGATCAACCGAGCCTGTAAAGGACTCCGAAACCGCCCTGTGGATAGTTCCAATCGACGTTCATGAACTCGTCGCAGATGACGCGGCATGTGCCGCATTCGAGGCAGCCGTCGACGTTGACTTCGGCTATGCCCTTATCGTTTATCTTCCAGCAATCAGAAGGGCATCCTATCGAGCATTGCTTCCTGACACACTTAAGGCAGAGTTCCTTCTCCTTGACCTTTATATGGGGTTCCGGTCCGAGCTTGAACCTGTTCACGAACAATTTATCTTCAATGCGCGTCATCTCTCTTCCTTTAATTTTGGTGACAGCTCACTTAATTATTTGGAGATAAGTGAGCTGTCACCGTAATTATCTCATAATCACTGCGGCTCTTCAAGTCCTTTGTTGCGGATGTTGCAGAGTTCCATCCAGGACTTGACGCAGCTGTTCCGCATGAAATAATCCCATACCAGGCCAGTCCTGTAGTCCTCGAGCATGAGCACCGAGACGCCCTGGTCTATGCCGATGTAGATCCCGCTCCACCAGTTCTTGTCGAGGTTAAAGCCTGCCTTGAACCCGTACCTGCCGTAAACCTTATCGCCGTATTTTCCGTACAAGGACTTGACCGACCCGATCGCTATATCCGGTACCAGCGGTATCGAGGCGACCATGCCGTAAGGGTTTATCGTGCCGTCGTGGACGAGATGTTCGGCCGGCATCGCGCCGTACCCCACATACCCTCCCGGCCCGTCGCCTGCGGTGAGGCCCCAGCCGTTCTCGCCGTATCCCTTATATTTCTTCGAATTGTCCATGCAAAATTTCCTGTTCGCCAATGCCGCCTCTATCGAATTCTGCCAGTGGTTGAACCCGCCGTCATCGATATTCCGGAAATCGACCCATGCATGCGAGAACTGGTAGGTAAAAAGGCTCCCGAAAAACGAATAGATGACCCTATGCCCGCCGTATTCGCCCCTGGGGCGCCTCCATTTCCTCCACGATTCCGGCGGTATGGGATAGGTGGGCGAACCTATGGCGAGGATATACGCGATGAGCCCTTCGTTGTACCAGTCCCAATACGCACCGAGGAAACCGTTCTTCGGGTCCCAGCCCATGCACATCATCTGCTTCTGGTTCATCATCCACTGCCAGTCTGTGCGGTAATAGAGGTAATTCGCGAGGCGTTCGAGCTCCGTCCCCTTGAAGTATTGCGCCGCGAACAGGGCCCCGGCAAGGAAGAGCGCCGTATCGATAGATGAGACTTCGGAATTCCACATCCGCTGGCCTGTCTTCCTGTCGACGAAATGATAATAGAACCCGTGTTCGCTCTTTAACGTATTCTTGAAAGTCCTGAGCGTCCTGAACGCACGCTTATAGGCCTCGTCGTATGTTATCCAGCCCCTGCTCTGACCGATGCAGATAGCGGCAAGCCCGAATCCCGTAGCGGCGATGCTGCACGGCGCGCCGGGCTTGGAATTATCGGCGATAAGGCCGGTCTCGGGATCGGCCATCTCCCAGAAATACAGGAACGTGTCGTGCTCGACTTTGTCTAGGAATTTCTCGTCGGCTTTCGAGAGCGGCAGCGCGGCCGCCGTAGATGTAAAAACAGCGAATGCGAGGAACACGGCAATGGTCTTCTTCATTGGTTTAATTATATCATATCGCCGGCAAATTTACAGTCGCAGTTGACACCCCGCCGCTATTGTGCTATTTTATAGCCAATGTTAAAGACGATTTTGTCATCGACAAGTGATTTCTGCTTGACGTTCCTGAACCTGCTTTACCCGCAGGACTGCCTGGTCTGCAGCGGCAGGGCGCACGAGTTAAAGCCCACTCCGCTTTGCGAACCGTGCAACGACAGGATAATGGCCTTCGTCGGCTCGCCCCACTGGGCCACCGCCGAAAGGGAGCTGGCTTTCGACGCGGCCTACCACGTAGCCTCCTACGAGGATATCGTCAAGAGATGCATCTGCCTCTTCAAATACGAAGGCAAGACCCGCCTCTCGAAGGTCCTCGGCTCTGTTATGGTCGAATACGCGGCCAGGAACCTGAATTTCGGCTCCATAGACATGATAGTGCCTGTGCCCCTGCATCCTGTCAAGTTACGCGAGAGGCAATTCAACCAGTCCGAGCTGATAGCCGAGCACCTCGCGAAAAAATTCAACAAAAAGATAGAGAAGGACTGGTTGAAGAGGATCAGGTATACCTCCCCGCAGGCCGGCCTTTCCAGGGAACAGCGCCTCAGGAACATCAAGGGCGCCTTCCTCGTGAAAAGGGACGCGGGTTTCACCGGCAGATCCATCCTCCTCGTCGATGACGTCATGACGACCGGAGCTACCCTCCATGAATGCGCCAAGACCATAAAAGCCGCCGGCGCCAAAAAGGTGCTTGCCTATACCCTGGCGTGCGGGAACTAAATGAAGATAATAAGAAGATACATATTAAAAGAGATCATCGGCCCTTTCCTGGCTGCCTTCATAGTCTTAAGCTTCTTCTTCGTGGTCTTCAACATAATAAAATTGGCCGACATGATCATAAACAAGGGCGTAAACATTTTTTCGGTCATGCAGCTCCTGCTCTACATGCTGCCGTCGGTCTCCACATGGACTACGCCCATCTCGATCCTGGTAGCTACCCTCCTCGCCTTCGGCAGGCTCTCGGCGGATAACGAGATAACCGCGATGCGGGCGAGCGGCATAAGCCTCTACCGCCTGGTATTCCCCCTGGTAATACTCGGCCTGGTGATAAGCCTCATATCTTACGAATTCAACGACTGGGTCATCCCCTCCCTCCGTTACAAGATGAGGAAGCTGACCGCCCAGATTGGCACCAAAAACCCGGCCGCATACCTGGACGCCGGCACTTTTATCAAGGACTTCAAGGGTTATATCGTCTTCATTTACGGCATCGATAAGAACAAGCTCACCAACATAAGGATATACCAGCCCCAGGAAGGCAAGCCGACCAGGACAATAATCGCCCAGAAAGGCGAGATCGATTATATCGAATCGAAGGACGCGGTCCGGTTGAAGCTGATAAACGGGACGGTCGACGAGCCGAACCCCAAAGACCCGAACAACTTTTATAAGCTCAATTTTAAGACGTATTATATGACCCTCGACCTTAACCAGGCCCGGAACCTGAACGTGGCGAAGAAAAAGGTCGATATGTCGATAGATGAGCTTAACCAGGAAATAAAAAAACTCGGCGCCGACTCGGTGGACACCACTCCCCTGCGCATCGAGATCCATAAGAAGATATGCTACTCCTTCGCCTCCCTTATCTTTATCCTAATAGGCGTGCCGCTCGGGCTTTTGGCGCGGCGCGGGGAAAAATTGATAGGTTTCGCTTTAAGCTTGGGAGTGATCCTGATCTATTATACCCTGCTCATCTTCGGGGAAGTCCTGGCTAAAAAGGGCCTGGTCTTCCCGGGCCTGGGCATATGGCTCCCGAATATCATATTCGGCGCTATCGGCCCGGCGCTTATCTTCTGGATGGCCGAACAATGAAAATAGTAGACAAGTATATAACCGCGGGATTCATCTGGCCCTTTTTGTATTGCCTCATCGTCTTCGTCTTCCTCTATATGGTCTCGGATGTCCTGAGCCGCATCGATACGCTGGTAAAACAGGACATCCCTTTCGAGGTGCTAAAAAGCTATTACTTCTCATCCTTCCCGATGGTAATAGTCCAGACGGCGCCGTTCGCGATGCTGCTCGCTACGGTCTTCCTTTTGGGCAATCTTAACCGGCATAATGAGATAATCGCGTTGAGGGCAAGCGGCGTCAGCACCTTGCGCATAATCTCCCCGCTCCTGATCATAGGGCTGGCCATAAGCCTCGGCGTATTCCTCATCAACGACAGGTTCGTCCCGCAGGCGTCCGTCACCATGAAAATGGTGGACGACCTATACTTCAGGAAATACAAGTGGGAGAGGAACCAGCAGATCGAGAACGTCACGATATTCGGGAAGGACGGCAGGCTTTTTTACGCGAGGACATACGATATCAAGAACAAAGTCCTGCATGATATCGTCCTCCTCGAACACGACAAGAACCAGGTCCTGAAACGCAAGGTCACGGCCCAACGCATGGAATGGACGGGTAGCAAATGGAGGTTCATCGCCTGCGACGTCTTCAGGTTCGACAAGGAAGGCAACGTCCTCGGGAAACCCGCAATCTTCAGGACGCCGAAGATAATACAATTCAACCAAAAGCCCGAAGACCTCCTGAAGGAACAGACCCAGCCCGAATTCATGAATTACGGCCAACTCAGGGAATATGTGCGCATCCTGGACCTGGAGAGCAAGTCTACGGCAAGAAAACTCCTCGTGGATATGTACTATAAGCTTTCGGTGCCTTTCACCGGCCTTGTCATCATGCTCATAGGCATACCATTCATATTGAAGAGGACCAAGACAAAAGCGATAGGAAGCGCGGGAATAGCGTTGGCGATATCGATCATTTACTACGTGGTGAACGCGATGTTCCTCGCGCTCGGCAAGGGCGGGATCATTCCACCTGTTATCGCCGCTTGGGCCGCGAACGTCTTATTCGCGGCCTTCGGCATCTATCTTATCGGGAAATTACGGGTCTAGGCCTTCCCCGCGCAGCCGAGAAGTCCTATCTTCCTCTTTACTACTACCTTAATGGCGTCGCGCGCCGGGCCCAAATATTTCCTGGGGTCGAACTCGGCAGGCGTTTCGACAAAGACCTTCCTTATGGCTCCTGTCATCGCGAGGCGCAGGTCGGTATCGATATTGATCTTGCAGACGCTCATCTTCGCCGCCTTCGTTATCATCTCTTCGGGAACACCCCTGGCACCCGGGATCTGTCCGCCGTAATCGTTGCAGACCTTTACGAGGTCGGCGGGCGCGGATGACGCGCCGTGGAGGACGAGCGGATAGTTGGGCAGCAATTTGCCGATCTTCTCCAGCCTGTCGAAATCGAGTTTCGGCTCGCTCTTGAATTTATACGCCCCGTGGCTCGTGCCGATGGCGACAGCCAGCGAATCGCATCCGGTGCGTTTTACGAACTCGACCGCCTGGTCCGGGTCGGTGTATATCGCGTCTTTCGCGGCGACCGAGATATTATCTTCCACGCCGGCAAGCTTTCCAAGTTCTGCCTCGACAGGCACACCCTTAGCGTGCGCGTAATCGACGACCTGCTTCGTCAGCTTTATATTCTCCTCGAAAGGGAACTTCGACCCGTCTATCATGACCGAGGTGAACCCGCCGTCCACGCACGACTTGCACATCTCGAAATCCTCGCCGTGGTCCAGGTGCAGGACGCAGTCGATGCCGGTGCACTCCATCGCCGCCTGGACGAGATGGATGAGGTACTGGTGACGCGCGTATTTTCGCGCGCCGGCCGAGACTTGCAGGATAACAGGGGCTTTCTCCTCGGCTATCGCCTCGGTGATGCCCTGTATGATCTCCATGTTATTGACGTTGAAAGCCCCTACCGCATAGCCTTCTTTATACGCCTTCGCGAACATCTGCTTTGTCGATACGAATGCCATCTTAAGCTCCCCTCCTTTATTTTATTTTTATGTTCCCACTTCCCAGGAAGACAGGTACACCTTCTGTTCTTCCGTCAGTGTGTCTATCTTTATCTTCATCGATTCGAGTTTTATGGCCGCGATCTTCTCGTCTATGTCTTTCGGTACCGGGTAGACCCTGTTCTGCAGTTTCTTCGAATTCTTCACGACGAATTCGGCGGAGAGCGCCTGGTTCGCGAACGACATGTCCATGACCTGCGCCGGATGGCCTTCCGCGGCAGCGAGGTTTATGAGCCTGCCCTCGCCGAGGAGGTTTATCCTGCGCCCGTCCTTCATCGTATATTCGTCCACAAAATCCCTTATCCTCCTCTTCTTCCTGCTCATCTTCTCGAGGGCCGGGATGTCTAT
>JAQTVK010000058.1 GCA_028706795.1 Candidatus Omnitrophota bacterium
TGCCCAGTTCCCCCACCTCGTCCTCGCTCTTGACATCTATGCTCTTCGAAAAATCGCCGTTAGCGATGCCTTTGGCCTTTACAGCCATATCGATTATCGGCGAGGCGATGTCCCAGATGATCTTGAAGCCAAGCAAGGCGATGAGTATGGTCAATCCTATTACGAGCGAGACATTCTTCGTCGTAAAATCGAGATCGATGTTGGGCTGGAGGAACGGGAAATAAATAAAATTGTATGCGAGATAGACACAGATGGCAAGCGGTATGAAGGACATCAACACGAAAACGACGGTTAGCTTATAGCGGAGGCCGGCGGGTATAAGCGACAGTTTTTTGATTATTCCTGCCATCTTTATCATCTCCCTTCGTAATTTATTATAAAAAGTATACCTGTTCCTAAATTAGGTGTCAAACATAATTATCACAACGCGATGAATCCCCATGGCAGGTTTTCGCCTAACTCCCGCTCTCTCAATGAATAACGATCCGGGTTTATGCCGGCCTCGCGGAAAGCCGCCAGCCACCTCTCGAGGTCGAAATTTTCCTTCCAGCTGTCGAACCGGCATCCGTTCTTCCAGGCAAGATAAAGCGCCCCGGAGAGATCCCTGTCCCCGCGCGCGAATACCGATTCAAGATAGCTCATCTTCGCGTCATGGAAGATGAATTTTACCCTCGTTCGCCTCGCCTTCTCCCTGATATACCTCTGTCTCCTGTATACTTCATCGGCCGGCAGCATCGCCTCGCGTTCGAATCTCGTATGCGGCTTCGGGATAAATACCGATACCGAGGCATTTATATCCGCGGGCTTCCCGTCGACCCTCTTTTTTGTTTCTGAGACCTCCCGGGCCAGGTCGACGATGGCGTCGAGGTCGCTGTCTTCTTCTCCTGGCAGGCCGATCATGAAATAAAGTTTTATCCTGCGCCAATTATTCTTAAAGGCCTGGTAGGCGCATTCTTTAAGCACCTCGGGCGGTATGTTCTTGTTGATCGACTTGCGCATCTTGTCGCTGCCGACTTCCGGCGCGAAGGTAAGGCCGGTGCGCCTTCCCGACGTGAGTTCGAGCGGGAACCGGCTCGTCATCTCCTCTACCCTGAGAGAAGGGAACGAGATGCTCACCGCCCTGCCCTTAAAGGCCTCGGTAAGCGACGTGATTATCTCCATTATCTGCGGATGGTCGCCGGATGAGAGAGAGACGAGCGATATCTCGTCATAGCCGGTATTTTTATAGATCTTCTCGGCTAACGAGAGTATCTTTCCCGGGGAACGGAAACGGTTTGGCCCGTAGATCGCGCACGCCTGGCAGAAATTACACGCCCTCCTGCAACCGCGCATTATCTCTATCTGTATCCTGTCGTGGACGATATCTATAAAAGGGACTACCGGCTTCTCCGGGAAAGGCGCGGCATCGAGATCGGCGACCATCCTTTTTTTCACCTTCTTCGGGATAGACGGCACGTAGACGCCCTCAAGCGAGGCAAGCCGTTCCAGTAACCGGTGCCGGTCCCGGCCGGTTTTTTTATTTTCTATTACGGTATCCACAACCTCCGGGAGGGCCTCTTCGGCTTCGCCGATGATGAAACAATCGAAGAAATCCGCGAGCGGTTCGGGATTGAAAGCGCATGGTCCGCCGCCCACTATAAGGGGGTGGGAGTTGTCACGGTCTTTTGAAAAAAGCGGCACGCCGGAAAGGTCGAGCATATTAAGTATATTCGTATAACTCAGCTCATACTGGAGGGAGAACCCTATTATGTCGAATTCCTTGAGCGGGCGTTTCGTTTCGAGAGAAAAGAGAGGCACCCCCTTCTCCCTCATGGCCTTTTCCATATCGTGCCAGGGCGCGAATGAGCGTTCGCACGCTACGTCGGCCCTGTCGTTAAGGACGGAATAGAGGATCTTCAGCCCAAGATGGCTCATCCCGACCTCGTAGAGGTCCGGGAAACATAAGGCGACGCTGCAATCTATCCCCCCATCCCCTTTTACGACGCTGTTCCATTCTCCGCCTGTGTACCGGGCGGGTTTTGTCACGCCGAGGAGGAATTCGTCGGTCAGCATCAGAAGACCTTGCGTTTATTTTTAATATTTTCCAGGATACCGACGCAGGCGAGGGACATTATGAGGAAGGAGCCGCCGTATGAAACAAAGGGAAGCGGCAGGCCGACAACAGGCATTATCCCGCAGACCATCCCGATATTCACTATTACATGCACCGCAAACATCGTGGTTATCCCGTAGGCAAGGGCCTTGCCGTATGTATCGCTTGTCGTCTCGGCTATCCTTATCCCCTTCCCGACGAACCTGTAAAAAAGGAATAACAGCAGGGCGCCGCCAATGAACCCCCATTCCTCGCCCACGACCGAGAAGATGAAGTCCGTGTGGCGCTCTGGCAGGAAATTCAGCTGGTTCTGCGTCCCGGAGAGCCACCCCTTGCCGAGTATCCCGCCCGAGCCTATTGCTATCTTGGATTGTATGATCGTGTATCCGGCGCCGAGCGGGTCGAGATTCGGGTTAAGGAAAACTAAAAGCCGTGCCCTCTGGTAATCCTTCAGGATAAACCACAAAAACGGCGCGCACGCGAGGCCCGCGCCGATTATATAAAGAAGGTATTTAATCCGCGCCCCTGCGATGAGCAGCACGGTGAACAGGATGGGGATGAATATCAAAGCCGTGCCCAGGTCGGGCTCCTTGAATATGAGGAGCACCGGGACCACGCTCATGGCAAAGGGGATAATGAGGGCTTTCGGTTTTTCTATCCCTTCCTTTACGTCCCCGATATACTTCGCCAGCGCGAATATAAAAGTCACCTTCGCGAATTCCGACGGCTGGAAAGCGAATGAGCCGAACTCTATCCACCGTCTCGCCCCGTAACGGACATCGCCGATACCGGGGACAAGGACAAGGATCAGGAATAGGATATTCAGGCCGAATATATAATAACTGAAATCTATTATCCTCTGGTAACCTATCCTGAATATCGCCGCGGCAATGAGAATGCCGATCGCAGCGGAATTGACCTGCCGCATCGCGAGGTTCGCGTTCGAAGAGATGAATTTCTGGTACGATGCGCTATAGATGACGAAGAGGCCCATGAGCAGGATGACGGCCGTTATGAGCACGAGCCCGTAATCGAATTCGCCTTTTAACTTATAGCCGTTATTCATTTGAATATTTCCGTGTTATCCTTCGCGAAATCGAGTATCTTCTTCGCTATATCGGCTGCAGTCACGCCTCCGTGGCCGCCGTGTTCGACCATGACCACAAAAGCTATTTTCGGATCGTCCGCCGGAGCGAAACCCAAAAACCAGGCGTGCGGTTCGCCGCTGGACGCCTGTGCGGTGCCTGTCTTCGCCGCCACCTTTATCCCTTTTATCCTGGCCCTCTGGCCGGTCCCGGTATCCGAGGCGACGGCATTCACCATCGCGGACTTTATAGTCCCGATCGCGGATTTTGAGACCGGTACGGCCCTCGGTTTCGGCACCTGGACATCCGCGTTCCCGATCTTCTTTAGTAAATGCGGCCTGGGGGCGCTGCCCTCGGTCGCAAATACGGAAACTACTTCGACCATCTGCAGCGGTGTCACAAGAAGGTCTCCCTGGCCTATGGCGTAATTGATCGTCTCCCCCTCATACCAGGCCTGACCCCTCTTCGCCTTTTTCCAGGCCGGGCTCGGCACGAGGCCGGCGCTCTCCCCGGCTATATCAATGCCCGTAGGTTTCCCGAGGCCGAACTTCTGGGCGTATTCGGAGATCGCATACGGCCCTAATTTACGCCCTAAGTTATAGAAATAAACGTTGCATGAATGCGTTATCGCGTCGCGCAGGTCCTGCGGGCCGTGCCCCCCTTCCTTCCAGCAGTTGAACTCGGCCCTGCCGAGGAAAAATTTCCCGTTGCAGACAAAAGTCGAGTGTTCGGTTATCGTTTTCGTCTCGAGGCCGGCATCAGACATTATTATCTTGAAGATAGAACCCGCGGGATACTGGCCGTTTATCGCCCGGTTGAGCATCGGGTGCGAGCCCGACTTCATATAGCCCGCTGCCTGTTCGCCCTTGCCGCGCTCGACGAATATATTCGAGTCGAATGACGGCGAGGACGCCATGGTAAGTATCTCGCCGTTGCGCGGGTCCATGATGACGACCGAGCCCTTGACCCCCTCGAGACAGTCTGCGGCATAGGCCTGCAGTTTAGCGTCGACGGTCAGGGTGATATCGGTGCCCTTCTTCTGGTTCTTGCTCCCGAGGATCTTCACGAGCCTGCCGGTAGCGTCCACCTCCAGCTGCGTGCCTCCGTCCTCGCCTTTCAGGTATTTGTCATAGGCCCGCTCGATGCCGTCACGGCCGACAAGGTCGCTGATCGAATACCCGTAATCGCCGAGCCTCTCAAGCTCTTCCTTGTTTATGAGGCTTAGGTAACCGATCAGGTGCGACGTCCTCTCCCCGTAGATATACCAGCGGAGGGTCCTCGGCAGGACCAGCACGCCGGGAAACTCCTGTTTCTTCTCCTCGAGGCGGAAGGCAAGGTCCTTATCGACGTCGCCGGCGATAGTTATCGGCGCGAACGGCGCGGTATAATCCTTTTTGACTATCGCTTCGATGCGGGACCTCGTGATATCCAGCGCCTGTGAGAGGCGGCCGTATGTCGTATCGACATTTTCCACCTCCTGCGGGATGATGACCACATCGAAAGAGAGGCGGTTATCGGCTATTGCGAGGCCGTTCCTGTCGTAGATCGTGCCGCGAAGGCCGGGCAGCGGTATCAGCCTTATATGGTTCTTCCTTGCGAGGTCGTGGTAGAGCGGCCATCTCAAAATCTGGAGATAGACCAGCCCCGCCAATATAACCAGGAAGAGGGAATTGACTATGATCAAATATATTTTGCTTCTCATCGCTCATCACCCATGCTCACTGGGGCCGCCTTCCCTCGAATACCTTTTTCTTGAAGACTATCTCTTTGTAATCCGTCTCTATCGACGGCATGAAGAACTCGAGGGCCTTGAAGACCGGGGGCGCCAACAACGAGGTATATATCGCCGCGGGTATGGCAAGGAAGAAGACCGCCTTATAGTAAGGGAAGCCGGCCGAAAAGATGAGCAGGTCGTAAATAAGTGCCGAAGAGACGGCAGCGACAGCGGCAATTATCATCTGCGCCGACGCCAGATGCCTGTATAGCGCTTCTGTATATGAACCTGCGGCGTAACCGATCGCGGCGTAAAGTATAAGTATCAGGGGATGCGCGCCGGAAAAGGCCATCTCCAGGAGCCCGCCGGTGAATCCGCAGGCCGCAGCCTTCCCTTTATCGGAATTAAGCGAAAAAAATAACACGCCTATGAGGACAAGTTCCGGGCTTACGCCGAGAAGTTTTATGTAATTACGGCTTCCCGCCTCAAGGACCGAAATAATGACGAGCGTTATGATGATCCGCGGCCAACTCATTCCACCGCTAATGCCTCCTCGACCGCCATCGGGCTTATCGCCGGCTCTATGACCGCAAACTGGTACATCATGTTAAATTCCATCTTTACGTCTATGACTTTTCCCACAAGGAAACCCTGCGGGTATACGCCGCTCGTTCCTGAAGTCACGACCGTATCGCCGGCTTTTATGTCCGCTTCCTTCGGGATGAATTTCATTATGCACCGGCCGTGCGCGATGCCATACATGAGGCCGCTCGCCCTTCCCCTCTGGGACACGACCGCGACCCTTATCTCCGGGTCGCTGACCAGGGATACGCGGGAGCTCGCCCTTCCTACGGCAGTGACTTTCCCGATCACGACCCCGTCGGCCAGCACGGCCATATTTTCCTTCATGCCGTCTTTTGCGCCCTTGTTTATTATCAGGCTCTCGGCCCAGTTCGACAGGTCGAGTCCCGTCACTTTGGCGGCCACTGAGCGCCTGCCGATCTTATCCTTCATGGCGAGCAGGCCCTTGAGCCTCCTGTTCTCGGAGACGGCCTCGTCGAGGGCGGCCGCGCGCGAACCAAGCGCCGCGACGTCGCGTTTCAATCTTTTATTTTCATTAGCTATGCTTTTGAAATGCAGGAGTTCGAACCCGGTCTCGAAGACTGCGGAAGCGATCTGCGTGGGAAGCCGAAGGATGGAATAGAGGCCTAATGTAGTTCTGTTCGTGAGGGATTTAAACGCGATCAGCAGGATGATGACAAGGGATACTGCGGCTACGACAGTTAAAGGTTTGTTCTGGAATTTTTTCACATCGTTTACTGTGATTCAGGGGACTTAGAAGCGGTAGTAACCGTAACTTTCTTGAGATATTTTATTTCGCTTAAGACCATCCCTGTCCCGAGCGCGACCGCGGTTATCGGGTCCTCCGCAATGTGGACGGGAAGGCCGGTCTGTTCCGAAAGGAGCTTGTCCAGGCCCCTCAGTAATCCGCCGCCGCCTGCCAATACCATCCCGCGCTCTATGAGGTCGGCGGAAAGTTCCGGCGGTGTGCGCTCGAGGGTTATCCTGACCGCTTCTACTATCGCGGCGATCGGCTCGGCGAGCGCT
>JAQTVK010000059.1 GCA_028706795.1 Candidatus Omnitrophota bacterium
GAAAGGCCGAGCGGGACTTAAATTTCAAGGCGAATATTTCTGGGGACATGGCGCAAGCCGCGGCGGACTATTCTTTGGTGAGGAGTTTTTCGGCAGCGGAGAAGACTTCCTCGACGGCGATGGCATCGAGGCATTTGAAGCTGAGCTTGCAGTTGTGCGCGAGGCATTCCTCGCATCCGACATCCTTGTGGATGACGATGTCGTCCGGGCCGACAGGGCCCCACCTCTGCGGGGAAAGGCCGGGGTCGAGGCGGCCGAATATCGAGATCACGGGCGTGCCGACGGCGACCGCGATATGGACCGGCCCTGAATCGTTTGAAATAAGCAGTTTGCACTTCTTAAGCAGCGCGGCGACTTCGCCGAGCGAATGTTCTTCGGATAAGACCATGGGCTTGTGAAGCATCCCGGTCTCGACCTCCTCTACGGTCTTGACGTCCGACGGCCCGCCGATTATCACTATCTTTACGTTATACTTGTCGATCAGCTCGTCTGCCACCCGCCCGAACCTGTATGCCGGCCAGCGTTTCGACCGGCAGCTCGCGCCCGGATGCACCGCAATGATGGTATCTTTTCCGCCGAGGTCGTTTAGCGCCATGAACCTGTCGATCACCCTCTCGTATTCGGGTTTCACCGGCATATACAGCGTCCCGTCTTTCGGGGCTATGCCGATCGCGCGCAGGACATCGAAATTATACTCTATCTCGTGCTTCTCCCCGAGGTGCTTCGTGTCCTTAAGCCGTTTCGTCAGGAGGAAACCCCACTTCTTGTCATAGCCGACGCGTTCCGGTATGCCTGCCAGGAAAGGTATGAGGTTGGACCTGACGGTAGGGTGCAGGATTATCGCTAGGTCGAAACCCTTCCTCCTCAACTCGAATATGAACCCGAGGCTGCCGAAGAACCCTTTATGCTTATTATCCTTGTCGTAGAGAATGACCTCGTCCAGGTACGGGTTCCCGTCGACGACATCCTCCACATACGGCCGCGCCATGAACGCTATATGGGCGTTGGGATACGCCTCCCTCACGGCCTTTATCGACGGGGTGGAAAGGAGCACGTCGCCTATCCTGTCCGTCCTGATGACCAGTATCCTGTATTTTCTTTTATTTGCGTTCATCTAGTATCTTCTTCGCCGCATCAAAGACCTCGTCGGCGCTCACTGCCTTCATGCATTCAAGGTTATACCTGCACAACGCCGTCTCGCACGGCGAACAATGGAGCTCCTTAAATACCGCGGCCCCGGCCCTCGGGCCGTACTTCCTGGGGTCGGTCGGCCCGAATACCGCGACCGCCGGCGTCCCTACCGAACCGGCTATGTGCAACGGCGCGCTGTCGTTGGTCACTATCATCAACGACCGTTTTATGATCCACGCCAGCTCGCGCAGGTTCGTCAGGCCGGCAACCGATACCGCGTAATTCCTCATCTTCGACAGCACCCTTTCGCAGATCTCTTTGTCGGAACTGTCGCCTACGAAGACTACCTTTACCTTGAAGGCGTCTATAAGCATATCGCAGGCCTCGGCAAACCCGTCTTCCCTCCATCTCTTAATATGGCTCTTCGCGCCCGGGCTCACGCATATAAACTTCTCGTCACCAAGTATCCCTTTTGCTTTCAACAGTATAGATGCCTTTTCGGAGTCGTCCCTGCCTATCCATACGGGATACGGCACGCCGCCCGCGGTAATCCCCAGTTCCCTTATCTTGGCTAAATGTTCGTCTATCTTATGGCAGACCTCTCCGGCCCGGCCTTTCGCCTGTTTATTGCAAAACCTTGCGCCTACGAAAAAACCGAAGAGGCTGTTGCGCAGGTCGATAAGGAGGTCGTACCTGTTGCGCCTGAGGCAGGCCAAAAGTTTTATCTTGGAAACCGGCGGCGCGGACTTGTGGTAGACATATAATTTTCCTATGCGCGGATCGTCCTCGAATAATTCCGCGGCGCGGGGCCCTGCCACCACATCCAGGGTCGCGTCCTTGAAATTTTCCCGCAGCGCGCCGATAACGGGAAACGTCAGGACGACATCGCCAATATTGCTTAACGTCACGACGAGTATCTTATTTATGTTTTCCATTTGAGGAGCTTCTCCGCCTCAAGCATGACATCCTCGACGGTAACGGCCTTCATGCAAAGGGGTTCTTCGCACCTCACGTCATAACACGGTATCTTGCATCCGGGTTTTACCGGGCCACTCTGCAGGACCGTATATACCCCATCTCCGTACGGCCCGGTGATCCTGGGGTCCGTAGGGCCGAATATCGCTATCGTCTTGGCGCCCTGGCTCACTGCTATATGCATGGGGCCCGAATCATTAGAGATGACGAGGGAAGCGCGTTTCATTATCGCGGCCAGCTGCTTTAAGGTAGTCTTTCCCGCGGCGATGACGGGCTTATGCTTCATCATGCCGGATATCTTTTCGCCGAGCTCGACGTCCTTTTGCGCCCCGGTGATGATAATGGGCGCTTTATATTCTTCGTATAACCTGTCGCCCAATCCGGCGAAATTCCCGGCGGGCCAGCGCTTGGGGTCCCAGTTCCCGCCCGGGTTCAATATGATGAACCGGTCCCCCTCGCCTATGCCGTGAGACTTCAAAAACCCGCGGGCGAAAACCTCGTCTTCTTCGCCGGTAAAAAATTCCATGCTCTTTCCGTCGTCTTCACCCGTTATGACCTTTACGATATTAAGGAACTGCTCGACCTTATGGATATCGGACGGCTGGGGCTTTATCTTCTTCGTAAGGAGAAAACCCCTTTTCGGGTTGTCTATGCCTACGCGCTCTTTGATCCCGGAGAGCGCGACCATAAGCGTCCGGGTAAGAGACCTGTGGAAGAGGAAGACACAGTCGAAACGGCGCGCCTTTAGTTCCGAAATAAGCTTGAGCTTGCCTATCAGTCCTTTATTCTCGCCCTTCTCATCGTATATTATAAGTTCATTCAAACGGGGGTTGAGCTCGAGGACCTCTTTGCAGCGCGGAACGACCATGCACGCTATATGGGCATCCGGGAAATGTTTCCTGAGGGCCCTGATGGCCGGCGTCGAGAAGAGGACATCCCCGACCCAGTTCACGTTGATTACCAATATCCTGTCTATTTTTTCTTTTTCCATCTGTGCGCCTTAAGCCATATGTAGTATCCCGATGTCTTTATCCGGAAATCCAGGGAGCTGAACGGGCCGGAAGCGATCTTTATGCGTCTCAGCCGGTATGGATCCAGGGCTATCGAGTTGTCGCGAGGCATGGTCACGAATCCCGCCTTATAACCCGCATCCCTGAGTATACCCCTCGTAAAATCGTTAAACCCGCCGTAAGGGAAACAAAATGTATAGACCGGTTTCCCTGTGATGGCCTCTATCGCCTTCTTGGATCCTACGGCTTCCCTCTTAAATCCTTCTTCTGTGGTCCCTTCGATAAACGGGTGCGTAACCGAATGGCTCTCTATATCAATGCCGGCATCGGACATCTCCTTCATTTGCGCGGCGGTAAGGAAATCCGGCTTCCCTATTGACCCCGAGATGACGAAGATGGTCGCGGGGACCTTATACTCCTTGAGTACAGGGAAAGCGTTAATGTAATTATCGAGGTAGCCGTCATCGAAGGTCACCACCGCGATGTTGCGCGGGATCTTCTTCCCGCTTTTTATCATATCGGCAAGCTGCACGGACGAGATAATCTCGTATTTCCTGTCCCTTAGGTATTTCATCTGGGCCCGGAACTCTTTTACCGGGATGCTTAACTTAAGTTTCGCGCCGTGGTCGTCGACCGAATGGTACATAAGTATCGACGGGTAATAACACGTCTCGAGAAAACTGCGCCCCCCGAGATAGAGGGCCGCAGCCGCAGCCAAAATGACGGTTATTAATATTTTTTTCTTATTACTTAGAGCCATCTATCACCTCTCTGTATACTTTCTCCACCTGCCGCGCCATCCTCTCTGCCGAAAAATGCGACTCGGCGTATTTTTTCGCGGCGGCGCTTATCTTCATGGCGAATTCCCGGTCGGTCAAAATTTTCTTTATCGCCTCTTTAAGGTCACGGCTGTCCAGAGGGTCGACCAAAACCCCTATCCCCGTATCTTCGTTCATCGTCTTGAAATCGCCTACGTTGGATGATATAACGGGAACTCCCATCAGCATAGCTTCGACGATTGTCAGGCCGAACCCTTCGCTTGTGCTCGGCCTCGCGAACACATCCATTACGGAAAGGAGATCGTGGGTATCCAAAGTGTTCCCGACGAAACACACGTTCCCTTTGATGCCGAGCTCCGAGACCCTGGCCCTGATCTTATTCTCGATCCTTCCGCCTCCTACTATCAACAGTTGCGCGTCCCGGATATCATCGAGCAGCCCCTTGAACGCGGCGAGGAGGATCAAATGGCCCTTCTCTTCCGAAAGCCTCGCTATTATACCGATAACCGGGCTCTCTTTCAACCCATATCTCTTCCTTATCTCCAGTTTTTCCTGCGCGGTATATACGTGCTTGAACCTTGAAAGGTCCAGCCCGTTATGAATCACCCGGATCTTTTTCTCGTCCCTATTGAAATCATTCTTCAGGTGTTCGTAGACAGCCATGCTTATGGCTATCGTGACCTCTCCCCAGCACGGCAGGACCTTCCTGAAAAAATGAGGACGGTAGAAACCGTGCCATGTGGATACGTACGGCACCTTTGTCATGCCGGAAAGTATACATGCGGCGAACTGCGCGACCCTGGTCTGTGCGTGTATGATCTCTATCTTCTCCTCCTTGACCAATTCCCGCAATTTAAAAACAGTCGCGGTTATCTTCGGGCTGGCGATCGATTTCGTCCCTAAGGGGACCCTCACCGCCTTGATCCCCGGCAACAGATCTTTCTGCAGTTCCCCTCCTGCCGAAGCCACGAAGACCGAATGACCCGCCTTCCATAGGGCATTGGCCAGGGTAATAGTGTACCTCTCGATACCTCCTACGTTCAGGTTACTCGTCAAAAGTAATATCTTCATTTCGGCGACATCACCCCGTCGATCGCTTTCAACACGTCCTCCACTGCGATCTCCCTCATGCACCTTATATCCGAACAGACAGGCTTGTAGCACGGCGAACACCTGAGTTTCCTCATCACGACCGCGCAATTTTCCGAAGGCGGAAGATGGCGTTCCGGATCGGTCGGGCCGAAGAGCGCGACAAACGGAGTGGCCATCGCAGCGGCCAGGTGCATAGGCGCGCTGTCGCTCGTCACGAGGCATTTAAACCTTTTCATCAGCGCCGCGAGCTCGGGAAGCGATGTCTTCCCTATCAGGTTTATCGGCTTGGATCTCACAAGTGATAATATCTCGGCGCCCGCGTTCGCATCGGTTTCCGACCTGCCCCCTATAAGGACCGCCCTTATCTCGCGTTCGGCTAACAGGTCGCAAAGCCTCGCGAAATTCTCGGCGGGCCATTTTTTTGTGGCCCAGCGAGGGCTTGCCGACGGGTTTATCCCGACAAGCGTCTGGTGCTCTCCCACCCACTCCGCCTCAAGCATTTCTTTTATATTTTCCGTATCCGCGGCCGACGGCCAGAGCTCGAGCTTCTTCGGCGCGCCCTCGATACCCATCATCGACAGGACACCGAACTGGTGGTCCACGGGCGGGAGCGGCTGCTTGGCATCCCTTACGGTCCTGTTAAGTAAAAACCAGTATTTCCCTTTCCTGTAGCCGTACCTGCGCGGGGCCGTGCTCAGGAAAGCGAATAAATGGCTTTTGGAATTGTTCTGGAGATCGACCACTTCCTCGAACCCGTACCTCCTGATCTCAGCCGCCAATTCGAAGAACCTGAGCCATCCCTTGTCCCTGCCTTCCCTGTCGTATATTATCATCTCGTCGATATAAGGACATCCTTTAAGGGCCTGGCTCTCGACCCTGCCTATCAGCAGGGCTATATACGCCTTCGGGTATTTCTGGCGGATCGCGCGGATAGAGGGCGTGGCGAGGACGCAGTCGCCGACAGCGCTTATTTTCATTATAAGTATCCTCTTTACCCCGAGCGCTTCCTCGTATACCCTCAGCGTTTCGGTCACCAACCGGTCGAGATTGAACTTCTCCTCGACATCTTTCCGGGCGCGCTGAGTGACCTCCATGGCGAATTTCCGGTCCTTGAGCATCTTCACGATCGCCTCTGCCATGGGTTGCGGGTCTTCCGGCGGGACAATAAGCCCGTTCTCGCCGTCCCGCATTATCTCCATAACGCCGCCCACACCCGTCGCCACGACCGGCACGCCCGAGGCGAACGCCTCTATTATCACCATCCCGAAACCCTCGGGCACTATGCTCGCCATGACGAGGAGGTCGAGCCTGGCGAGTATATCCGGGATATCGCTCCTGGCCCCGAGGAATTCGACATACCTGGAAAGCCCGAGCCTGTTCACAAGACTCTCGAGCTCCTGTTTATACTTCTCCTTCTCCGCAGGGGCTTCCCCCACTATTAGGG
>JAQTVK010000060.1 GCA_028706795.1 Candidatus Omnitrophota bacterium
CTACGCGGATAAAGCTTATGCCGGAATTGGGCTCGGCAGGCAGAAGCCGCATTTTCGCTTTCGCCCCTGTATGCAGGCCTATCCCTTCGGCTTCAACCGCGTTTTTTATTGTCAGCTGTTGTTCCATCTGCTATCTTCTTCTCCAACTGTTGGAATTTTTCTTCGAGTTTTTTCAGTTCATCGACGATCTGCGGCAGGCGCGAGACAAAGGCGTTCAGCCTTTTCGCCTCTGCGTGCTGCCTGGCCGGATAGCCCGAAACGCACGTATTCGCCGGGACCGGTTTAGTGACACCGGCCTGCGCGGCCAGCACGGCGTTATCCCCGATAGTTATATGGCCGACCAGGCCTGCCTGGCCGGCAATCGTGACATTTTTGCCTATGACCGTTGAACCGGATATGCCGGCCTGCGCTATTATTATGGAATTCTCCCCCACTATAACATTGTGGGCTATCTGGACGAGGTTATCTATCTTGGTGCCCTTTCCTATCACGGTCTTGCCGAACCGCGCCCTGTCGATGGTGACATTGGCGCCTATCTCAACATCGTCCTCGATAAGGACCGTCCCGATCTGGGGTATTTTGTGATGTTCTCCGTTGACAGTCGCGAACCCGAAGCCGTCGCTGCCGATGACCGTCCCGGAATGGACTATCACCCTGTTACCTATCTCTACCTTCTCGCGGATCGCGACATTCGGGTAGACCAAGCAGTCACAGCCTATTTTCGCGCGATTGCCTATATAGCTGCCGGCGTAGATTATAGTCCGGTCCCCTATAACGGCATCGTCGTCGATCACGACGTAAGGTTGAAGCGCGACATCCTGTCCAAGCTTTACGTTCTTGCCGACCACGGCGGTCGGATGCACGCCGCTGGGATATCTCTGGTCGTTCGGCATCAGGACGGAGATAACCTTGGCGAACGCCATGGAGGGGTTTTCCGTCCGGATTATCGGCCTGGGCGCAGTTTTCGTCTCCCGGGAGGTTATGATCGCCGCAGCTTTGGTCGTATCCATGAGAGGGGCATAGCGAGGGTTGGCAAGGAACGTCAGGTCCCCTTCTTCCGCTTCCCTTATCCCGCTTATCCCGGTTATGACGACATTCGCGTCGCCCATAACCTCGCCGTCTATTAACTGCGCGATCTCTTTGAGGGTCTTGTGTATTGCAGAACCCGCTTCAGGCACTTACTATCTCTTTCCCTTTACGGCGTATTGGTCGTTCAATATCTTAAGGATCCTGTTAGTCATATTGTCCGCGTCGTTCCCGAATAAGACAGCCCGGCTGTCGAGTATATAAGCATAACCTTCCTTCTTGCCGATATTGTCTATGGTGTCCTTAATCTCTTTGAGTATCACCCTTGCCATATCGTCGCGGTCTTTCCTGAGGCCGTCCCTTGCGTCCTTGTCAAAATCCTGGAGTTTATTCAGTTTCTCCTGGACCGCCGCGGTCTTCTTCGCCTTATCCGCTTCCTTGGCCAGGTCAAGGTCGTCCTTCATCTTCTTTATCTCGGCCACCAGCTTGTCCCTTTCGCCCTGCTTGGCGCTGCTTTTAGACTCGAGCTGTTTGTCGAGGTCTTTTGTCTTGTTGTATTCATCAAAGACCTTACCGAGGTCCATATAGGCTATTTTTTCTCCGGCTGCGCGCGCCATGTTTACGGCAGCAAGGGACAACGAAACCAAAAACGCCAGGATCACCAACTTGGACATTAACTTCATCTTCCTTCTCCTTTCGTGTTAAAAAGCCCTTGTCAGGCTAAAATGGAACCTTCCTACCTTTTTTTCGCCCTGATCGGTTCTAAGCGGGTAACCATAATCCAGCTTTACGGGGCCGACCGGAGTTTTTACCCTGATACCGGTACCGGCAGAATACATAACGCCGTCCTTGCCGAAATCGCCTTCCCTCTGCCAAACATTGCCTGCATCCATGAAAACCGCGCCCTTAAGGAATTCCACGATGGGAAAGACATATTCGGCGTTCCCGACAAGCATGGAGTTGCCTCCTAACGGGCTGTTTGTGGCCGGGTCTTTCGGGCCTATGCTTCTTTCCTTGTAGCCGCGGACAGTGTCCGCGCCGCCAACGAAGAACCTTTCATAGATGGGGACGGTGTCGGAGTCCCCGAACGCACCTACTGCGCCCGCCCTCGCAGTCAATTGCAAAACCTGTTTTTCGAAGAACGAGAAATAAAAACTCGACGAACCGTAGTATTTCACGAAATTCTTGTCGCCGCCGATAGGCCCGCCGGCGCCCTGGACCGAACCGTACAAAATATATCCTTTGGTCGGGGATAACACCGAATCCCTCATATCCCTCGTCAGCCCCAGGCTGAGGCTAGAGATGACATTGGTGCCCTGCTCTTTCTGGAGGTCGGCAAGCGCGGTTGAATCAACATCCGAGATCTTGACGCTCTCCAGCCTGTACAACAAATCGGCCCTGTCATTATCGTCGAACTCCTTGCCCAGCCTTACGTCCCCTCCCTGCCTCTGCTCGCTATAGCCATAACCTATGTCCGACGCCTTTAAGTGGGTGGATTGGTATAAATCAAACCCGAAAAGATACGGATAGTCAAATACCCAGGGTTCGGTAAAACTCAGCTGGTAATCCCTTCTTACGGTACCTATCTCCGCCCTGACGGCGAGCTGCTGTCCGCCGCCGGTAAAGGTCGGGAAATTCAACAGGTCGAAATTACGCTGAGTGACCTGGATAAAACCAACCAGCTTGTCTACGGTCGAGAAACCGCCTCCGAACGAGAACTCTCCGGTCTTCGTCTCCTTGACGTCCACGATGAGGTTCGCCTTGTTCGGTTCTGTGCTTTTCTCCGTATCAAAAGTTATATCTTCAAAATAACCGAGGTTATAGAGCCTTTCCTTCGAACGCTGGAGTTTCTTTCCGTCAAAAGCCTGTCCGGGACGCAGCCTGAGCTCCCTTCTTATGACTTTGTCCTTGGTGTGGACGTTGCCTTTGATCTCTATCCTGCCGACAAATGTAAGTTCGTTCTCTATGACAGTATATTTGACATCGATATTGTTAGTCTCGGGATTAAGCGAGCTATCCGGCTTTATGGTAGCGTATATATAGCCTTTCTCGAAATAGAGCCCCTGCATCGCGTCGGCATCATTGCGCATCGCTTCCTGGCTGAAGGCCTTTCCTGCCGTCATCTTGAGGGATTTCCTCAGGTCCTTCTCCGCAATGACGGCGTTGCCGGTTATCGTCAGCGTATTGACTAGATATTTCTTGCCCTCATCGACCTTTATGTTGATCCAGAGGGACCCGCCATGTTCGTCGTATTTTAGGTCGGGCTCCAGCTTGATATCAAGGTAACCGTTGTTTTCGTAAAATGCCTTTATCTTTTCGAGGTCACCCTCGAAAGCGTCCTCATTAAAAGTGCCGGACCTGAAGAACCACCATGCCGTCTTCGTGGACATAAGCTTGACGAGCTGGGCTGACTTGAACGCCTTATTCCCCTCGAACGTTATCCTGGTTATCTTTACCCTTTTGCCTTCGTCGATCAGGATCGTGACGACCGCCTTGTTGGTCACCGGGTCAAGCCTTATCGCGTAATCCACCTTGGCGTGGGTGAATCCCTTCTTATAATACATCTCCCTGATGACCTTAGTGCTTTCCTTGAGTTGGCGCTCGTCAAGGATCTCGTCCTGTTTTATCTTGAGCTCTTTCTTGAGCCTTTCATCCCTGAACGTCTTGTTCCCTGCGAATATTATCTGGCCGATCGGCGGTTTCTCGATCACCACAAAGGTGATATCCAGGCTGTCCTCGAATTCTTTTACCTCGGCTTTTACGTCGGAGAAATATCCGAGGCCATAGATGCGCTTTATATCTTCGTCGACGGTAGTTTTCTTGTAGGCTTCCCCCTGTTTGCTTTTCACCTTCGAAAGTATCATGGACGAAGAAACCGCTTTATTTCCCGTGATATATACGCCCTTGACCGCCTTTTCCGGCGCGGAAACGACCGGGGGCTGTTCCGGGACCGGGATCTCAGGCGCGGCCGAGGCAGGTTCCACCGACGCCTCTTCTGCGGCCGGCGCCGGTTGCTCAGGCGCAACCGTTTCCTCGGAAAAAACCGGACTAAAGCACAGGATCAAAAGGGCCGACAAGAAAAAAACCCCGGGGAAGCTCTTCATGGGTATATAAGGAATCCTCATTAAATATTCAATTTAACATACGTGAAAAACAATGTAAAGATAATTGTTAGGCCCTACGATTTAGGGTTGGATATCCTGCCTTACGGACAGGTTCTCAAATCTCGTAAATTCTTTCAGGAACGCGAGTTTCGTCGGTCCGGTCGGTCCGTTACGCTGTTTGGCTATCATCACTTCCGCGATCCCCCTGTTCTCTTCGGTGGGGTTATAAAACTCCTCGCGGAAGAGTAAAAGCACGAGGTCCGCGTCCTGCTCGATCGCGCCGGATTCGCGCAGGTCCGCCAGCTGCGGGCGTTTATCATCCCTTCCTTCCGGCTTCCTTGAAAGCTGGCTTACCGCGATAAGCGGGACGCCCAATTCTTTGGACAAGGCCTTCAGCGAACGCGATATGTCGGATATCTCCTGCTGCCTGCCCTCGGAACGGAACGACGGGCTCTCGAGCAGCTGCAGGTAGTCGACTATTATAAGCTTGATGTCATGCATCGATTTAAGCCTTCTCGCCTTGCCTTTAAGCTCAAGGACCGAGAGAGTTGACGAATCGTCAATGAATATAGGCGCCTCGGAAAATTTTCCCGCCGCGTTCACGAGGCGCGGCCAGTCGGTCTGGGAAAGGAAACCGGTCCGCACCTTGCTGGCGTCGACCCTCGCGTGGGAGCAGAGCATCCTCTGGGCAAGCTGTTCCTTGGACATTTCCAGGCTGAAAACAGCCACCCCCTGCTTTAACACTATACCGACATGCTCTGCGATGCAGCAGGCCAGGGCGCTCTTGCCCATCGACGGCCTTCCGGCTACCACTATAAGCTCTCCCTCGTGCAGGCCGGAGGTCATCTTGTCGAAATCATCGAACCCGGTCGCCAGGCCGGTCACGTTCGTCTTCCTCTGGTAGAGCGAATCTATGGTTTCTATGGAATCTTTTATTATCTCTTTAAGCGAGACGAACCCCCCTTCGATCTTCCTGGATGTGATCTCGAATATCGACCTCTCGGCTTTGTCCAGTATCTCTTTTGCCTCGTCCTGGGCGTCGTATGCAGCCGAAAGTATCGTGGTGGCGCTCGTGATCAGGCTGCGGAGCATGCTCTTGTCTTTGACTATCTTCGCGTAATGGCTGATGTTCGCGGCGGTCGGGACGAAAGTGGTAAGGGAAGTGAGGTAGCTTATGCCGCCGGCTTCCTCAAGCTCGTCTTTCTTCTTCAGTTCGTCGACCAGAGTTATGAGGTCTACGGCCTTATTGTTGCTGTAAAGGCCGACTATAGCGTTGAATATTATCCTGTGGGCCTGCTTGTAAAAGGCATCTTCCTTAAGCAGCTCGACCGCCTGCGATATCGCCTCCTCCTCGATCATCATCGAACATAAGACCGCCATCTCGGCGTCGAGGTTCTGCGGCGGAAGCTTCTCTAAAGATATATCCTTGCCTTCTTTGCCCTGTGCCATGTTATTTCTTGACCACCCATAATTTCAGGTTAGCGGTGATATCCTGGTGAAGCTTTATCGGGATCTGGAATATCCCTATCTGGGCTATATGGTCTTTAAGCTCTATCTTCTTCTTGTCTATCGTTATGCCCTCGGCCTCCAGCGCCTTCTGTATATCGATGTTCGTGACCGAACCGAACAATTTGTCGTCCTTTCCCGCCTCTACCGCTATGGTGCAGGATACTTTCGAGATGGCATCGGCGAGCTTGGCCGCTTCCTGCCTCTCTTTCTCCATCGCCTCGGCCTTCTGTTTCTTGTTGGCCTCGGCCGTCTTTATATTCTGCTCGGTCGCCGACAGAGCAAAGCCGCGCGGCAAAAGGAAGTTCCTCGCGTAGCCTTCGCTTGCGGATATAATATCGCCGGATTTCCCGAGGTTATCGACATCCTTCAGTAATATCAATTTTGTCGCCATTGAACGCCCTCTCTATATTTTGGACAGCCTAGACTGAGGTATAAGGTATGAACGCCGCGAGGCGGGCCTTCTTGATGGCCTTCGCGAGCATGCGCTGGTGTTTCGCGCAATTGCCGGATATCCTGGACGGTATGATCTTGCCCCTTTCCGTCACGTATTTCGCTATCCTCATCGTGTCCTTGTAGTCTATCGCCTTTACCTTCTCTCCGCAGAATTTGCAGACCTTCTTCCTGTATACTCTCTTCTCTCTTCTTTCCATCTTCTGCCTGTTCTCTCCTTACTGTCGGTTAAAACGGCGCATCCTCTCCGGATGGCGCGTTGGTTTGCGTGTCAGCAGGCTCGGCCTCTGGGCCGCCCTCCTGTTTACTGCTTTTGGCCCGTCCCAGGAA
>JAQTVK010000061.1 GCA_028706795.1 Candidatus Omnitrophota bacterium
GGGTGCCGCCCTGTTTTACCGCGTGGGTGGCCGCGTCGAACACTTTCATGAAGGATACCGGTCCGCTCGCGATGCCGCCGGTCGTCTTTACCATCGAGTTGGCCGGGCGCAGCCGGGAGAAAGAGAACCCTGTGCCCCCGCCGGAACGATGGATGAGCGCCGTGTTCTTTATCGCCTCGAATATCGACTCCATTGAATCTTCTACCGGAAGTACGAAACACGCGGCCAGCTGCTGCAGCTCGCGTCCGGCGTTCATCAGGGTCGGTGAGTTCGGCAGGAAGTCCAGGTTGTATATTATAGAGTAAAACTCATCCTCAAGCTTTGCCACATTATAATCTGGATCATAATATGAGTCCGCTGAAGCTATGTTATGCGCTACCCGCCTAAAGAGCTCCTCCGGGGTCTCTATGGCGCGGCCTTCCGAGTCCTTCCTTAGATAACGTTTTTCCAGGACTTTCCTGGAATTGGCTGATAAGCCGTTCTTGATACCCGTGTCCCCCATAACCAAGCCCTCCTTTCCAACCGCCAGTATAGTCAACCGCTAGTATCATGTCAAGGAAAAAATACTATATATTGTGTTTTCCGTCGGCAAAAACCCCCTATTTTGTGTTTTTCGCATTATTTAAGGGACTCTTGCTTTTAACTTGCCCTTTTAGGGTAGGTTACTTCTTGGGTTTCTTTTTTCCGCAACCGCATGATCCGCACATCGTACCTTCTCCTCTTTTTAGCCCTTGATCGATATCAGGGGCTTCGACATCGCAACCTTTTTCGCGATGCCCGCGTTGTGTACTACATCAACGACTTGTGTGACATCCTTATAAGCGCCCGGCGCTTCTTCCGCGACGGCCGATAAACTGTGTCCGGCTATAATTATACCATCTTTTTTCAATTCCGCAATAATATCTTTCCCGCGCCATCTCTTCTTCGCGGCCTCCCTTGATGAGATACGTCCGGCGCCGTGGACCGCCGTCCCGAATACCTCTTCCATGCCTTTTTCCGTCCCGTGCAAAATATATGAAGCTGTGCCCATCGTCCCGCCTACCAAGACCGGCTGGCCGATGCCCCTGTATGCCGCAGGCACTTCAGGGCGCCCTGGGCCGAAGGCGCGGGTGGCGCCTTTACGATGAACAATGAGATCCTTTTCTTTGCCGTCAACTTTATGCTTCTCAAGTTTCGCAGTGTTGTGGCCGATATCGTAAAGCGTGCGTATCGTTTTTTCACCGGTGCCGAGCGCGGACGCGAACGCTTTTCTCGTCAGGTGGCCGAGGACCTGCCTGTTGGCGAACGCGGCGTTTATCCCGCAGTTTATCGCCTTGAAATATCTCTGGCCCTCTTCGCTTTTGAACGGGGCGCAGACGAGCTCGCGCTCCCTTATCGGGATGTTATATTTCCTCGACGCGGACTCGAGCGTCTTCAGGTAATCAGTGCCGATCTGGTGGCCGAGCGCGCGGCTGCCGCAATGTATCGAGACGAGCACCTGGCCTGGGAAAATACCGTAGACCTGCGCTGCTTTTTCGTCGAATATCTCCGAGACATACTGGACCTCAAGGTAATGGTTGCCTGAGCCGAGCGTGCCGACCTGTTGGAACCCGCGCTCTTTCGCTTCATGGCTGACAGTCTGCGGGTCGGCGCCTTTGACGCATCCCTCTTCTTCCATGAATGTCAGGTCTTCCTGCCAGCCGAAACCGTGTTCGACCGCGTATCTCGCGCCCTTAACAAGGACCTCGTCTATCTGCGAGAGCGATAATTTTATCTTCCCTTCGGAGCCGATGCCGGCCGGGATCACCCTGTATAATTCGTTGGCGAGTTCCTGCTCTTTTCCTTTTATGTCGTCGCGGGTGAGTTGGGTTTTGAGCGTCCTGACGCCGCAGTTGCAGTCGAAGCCCACGCCGGCGACAGATATAACTCCCGTTTCCGCATCGAACGCTCCGATAGCCCCTATAGCGAAACCATATCCGGGATGGACATCAGCCATCGCGAGTGATGCCTTCTGTATCCCGGGCAGGCAGGCGACATTGCGTATCTGCGCGAGGGCGTTCCATTCCTTACCCTTGTTGACGTCGTCGACGAGATGCTTTATCAGCCCGGCGTCTGCGTAGATCCTCCCCGGCACCAGCATCTCGCCGGATTTCGGTATCTCCCAGATATATTCGCTTACTTGTTTAAGCTCGATAGTCATATCAACAATCCATAATATTAAGTTTAAAATTTAAGTCCCGCTTGGCCTTATTTATTATTCGCTTCAACCGACAGCAACTGCGTCATAAACCGGCTCTGCGCGGGACGTTAAATTTCAAACATCAATAACACACTGCAAATAATGATTGCCGTCCTTGAACTCGTATTTCAACCCGAAATACGTGGCTGCCTTGGGCTCGACCTTCAAGGTGTGCTTCTTCGGGCTGAGTTTCTCGCCGGAGGCGGTGCCCTTTAATTTATAGAGATCGTAGCCGAAGGGCTCAATGGATGTGACTTTGAAATCGCGGAAGACCATCTTTTTTATGCTTGCCTGGGTGATGAGGTGGTTGAGCCATTCGACGAATAGAGCGGGTATATCGCGGGCTTCGCAGGAGATATCTACAGATGAGACCTTCTTGACCTTCTTTATATCGACCATGATATCGAAGAGCGCCTTTCCTCCCTGGGCAAAAGCTTTTTCAAGCGTTTTATCCCAGACACGAATTCCGATATCCGCTTCATGGTCGAGAAATTGATACGGCATGATTTGGCTGCGGGTGACTGCCGACGGAGCCCTTGTCCCTTTTGCGCAAGCAAAAGGGATGAGGTGCTCGGCAGGCAGGACCCGCCCTTATACTTGAATTATTTCTTGGCCTTGCCCTGGTTGGCGACGGCTTCCATTGCCTTCTTAACTTCTTCAGGATCGCCGAGGTAATAGTGCTTGATGGGCTTAAGATTATCATCGAGTTCGTAGACAAGCGGCAGGCCTGTGGGTATATTAAGCCCTACGATATCCTGGTCCGATACGTTATCGAGGTATTTTACCAGCGCCCTTAAGGAATTGCCGTGCGCGGCGATTATTACGCGCTTGCCGCTCTTGACTACCGGCGCTATCGTCTCGTGCCAGTAAGGAAGAAATCTTGCTACTGTATCCTTGAGGCATTCGGTAAGCGGTATCTCGTTCGGTTTCAGATCGTTGTAGCGCGGGTCCTTCGCCGGGCTGCGCGAGTCGTCTTTCTCTAATGGGGGCGGCGGAGTATCATAGCTGCGGCGCCAGACCAAAACCTGCTCTTCGCCGAACTTCGCTGCCATCTCGGATTTATTGAGGCCCTGCAAAGAGCCGTAATGCCTCTCGTTTAAGCGCCAGGAATTATATACGGGTATCCACATCAGGTCCATCCCGTCGAGGGTGATCCAGAGCGTCCTTATCGCCCTCTTGAGGACGGATGTGAACGCGACGTCGAAAACGAAACCTTCCTTCTTTAATACCTCGCCTGCCTTCTTCGCTTCGGAGAGGCCTTTCTCGGAAAGGTCGACGTCTGTCCAGCCGGTGAAACGGTTCTCCTTGTTCCAGGTGCTTTCGCCATGGCGAAGTAATACAACTTTATACATTTAATTCTCCTTTTAAATTTAATGCAGATCGGACAGCCTGATGACATCGGGTCCTGTCAGCCGAGCACCTCGTCCCTGTTGCTTCGTGCAACAGGGCCAAGGGCTCCGTCGGCTGCCACCCGCAGCCTTCCTCGGCTGTCAATTGTGTATTATATCTTAAACGCTTCCTCAAATTCAACATCGTCGAACCCTTCGCCAACGCGTTCTACATCCATAAAGCGCTCCAGGATACTGCCTTCCTTCAGGAACCGCGAGACCTCGGTGAATATAGATCCGGTATTGCCGCCGGCATAACTCTTCATCCAGCGGGCAGAGCGGTCTATCGCAGGCTTCAAGAGGATGAGATTATCTTTAGCGCGTGTCGCCGCGACATAGAACAGGCGGCGCTCCTCTTCTATCGCGTCGTTATCGTCCATGGACTGGTACGACGGCAGATGTCCCTCCGCCACGTATATGACGAAGACCGTGTGCCACTCGAGCCCCTTCGCCGAGTGTATCGTCGAAGGCGTGATCGCGTGGTCATGCTTTCCCCTGAGCCCCGCTTCCAAAACGCTCTTCTCCGGCGGCTCGAGCGCCATGTCGGTCAGGAAGGTCTCGAGCGATTTATACCTGGAAGCGATACGCTCAAGCGAATTTAAGTCCGGCGCGCGCCTGTGGAAATCGTCGTATTTCGCTTTGAGCAAAGGGTCGTAATATTTTAAGAATTCTTTTAATAGTTCAACCGGCGGGTATTTCCCGGGTTTTAATTCTTTCAGCATATCGATAAGGTTTACGAGGTCTTCGGATTTTTTTAAGATGTCCCTGTCGACCTCGAGGCCTTTCTTCTTTTCTATCATCTGCTCAGTTATCTTCCCTGCGGTCTTCTGGCCGATGCCGCGCATCAATAACAGCGCCCTGTGCCAGCTCACCTGGTCGTAGGGATTTTGGGCGATACGCAGGTATGAGATAACGTCTTTTATATGGGCCGCCTCGACAAACCTCTGCCCGCCGTACTTGACGAACGGGATGTCGTGGTTGGCGAGCTCGACCTCAAGGTCGTTCGAGTGCCAGCCGGCGCGGAAGAGCACTGCGATCTCCTTGAGCATCACGCCGTCATCGACCAGCTCGAGGACCTTCTGGACGATATACCTGGATTGGGTATTTTCATCGCGCGCCTCTACGAAGACCGGGGAATTCCCTTCGCGCTTCTTGGTGAAGAGGGCCTTCTCGAATTTCTCCTCGGCGTTCTTTATGACCTCGTTGGTCAGGTCGAGTATCTGCTGGGTCGAGCGGTAATTCTCCTCCAGCATTATCACCTTCGCGCCCTTGAAGACCTTGGGGAAATCTATGATGTTCTTGAAATTCGCGCCGCGGAACGAATATATGCTCTGCGAATCGTCGCCGACGACCATAACGTTATCGTGCTCAGAAGCCAGCAGCCGGACGATATCCGCCTGCAGCTTGTTCGTGTCCTGGTATTCGTCCACCATTATATATTGATATTGCTCCGAAAGCTTTGAGCGGATCTCTTTGTGGTCGTGCAGGAGTTTTTTAAGGAAGACGAGCAGGTCATCATAATCCATAAGTGACTTCTCGCGCTTGTATTTGATGTATCCCTCTTTTATCTTCTTTATCGCGCTCTCCCACTCGACGAACTGGGGATATTCGAGCTCCAGGACATTGCCGATATCGTCTGATTTATTGACCGACTTTGAGATGACGTCGAGGAGCGCGCCCTTGCGCGGAAAATGTCTCTCGAGATGGTCGAAACCGAGTTTGACGCGCACGATATTTACCGCGTCCTCGGCGTCGGATTCGTCCATTATAGTGAAATTGTTGGGATATTCGACGAGTTTAGCGTATTTGCGCAGGACCATGTTCGCGAACGAATGGAATGTCCCGCCGGCGGCGCGTTCGCAGCGGTCATCAAGGAGTCTCGCGGCGCGGCGCAGCATCTCTTCGGACGCTTTCCGGGTAAAGGTAAGCAGCAGTATCCTGTCGGGCTTGATGCCTTTTTCGACGAGGTAGGCCACGCGGTAGACGAGTGTGCGCGTTTTTCCGCTTCCGGCCCCGGCGATGACAAGATGCGGCCCTTCAGTGGACTCAACCGCTTTCAACTGGGCAGGATTTAATTCTCTTTTATAATCTATCTTCATCCCTAATTATGGTGACAGTATACTTAATTCCCGGTTATCCATAACTAAGTATACTGTCACTGAATTTCCTTTCGGGCTTTTTCGATCATCTGGCGTTCGGAGGGATAGCTGATCATCTTCAAGGCCTCTTCTACCGGCAGCCAAAGGACGTCTTCGGCGTCTGTGTCGTGGTCCGCGGTGTTTCCCGATTCAAATTTTACTAGATAGAAATATACCGTCTTGTGGACGCGTGCCTTATCCTCATCCGAATAGAACCAGTAGTTTATCTTGCCGAGTTCCTTCTCGATGGAGCCGGTAAGGCCTGTTTCTTCCTTGATCTCGCGGAGGGACGCCTGCTGGGGGGTCTCGGATCTCTCTATCTTTCCTTTGGGAAGGCAGAATATCTTTCCTTCGCCGCGGGTCAGGATAACGACTTCCATGTCAGCCTCTGCCTTGCGGTACACAACACCGCCCGCGGAGAACTGTAATTTAGTTTTTTGCATTTCACACCAAAAAAAAGGCCTCCTTCATTACCTCTGAGGTGAGCCGACATACAGCACCACCGGGCAGCTTGAAACCGCCCAACCGTCGACATTCTAGTCGAAGGCAATGAAGGAGGTCCGGGGAGACTTATTA
>JAQTVK010000062.1 GCA_028706795.1 Candidatus Omnitrophota bacterium
CCAGGAATTCCGCGCCCAGGAAGAGATAGACGCCGGCGATGCAGAAGAGGGAGACGGCCAAAAAGATCGCGCAATGGAAGATGTTGCGCGAGGTCACAACGCCGAAGGCGGATATGACCGCGAACGCGGCAATGACATAGAAAGATGCCTGGCCGATGAAATCCTGCGGCAGCCCGTAATTATTCAGCAGGTTATTTAACAGTTGGATGGGCCCACTCATCGTATTTCCCCGTATTTAAAAGGTCTATGCGCGTTATCTTATCGCGATCGTATACCGCTATCTCGTATATCTTATCCATATATATCGCCTGCGTCGGGCATACCTGGTCGCACATGCCGCAGAAACAGCAGAGCTCCATGTTATACTTGAAATGCTCGAACTCTTTTTTCTTCTCGGCGTTCTCTTTGTGCACGAGCGAAAGGCATCCCGTGGGGCATATTTTTACGCACATATGGCACTTGATGCATTTTTCGATGCGCAAGTCGACGAGCCCGCGGTACCTATCAACCATCCGGAGTTTCTGCGTCGGGTATTGGATGGTCACCGCTTTTGAGAAAAGGTTCTTGAATGTGACGAAGAGCCCTTTTATTAAGCTCCAGGCGCCGGTTATTATATCCTTGAAGTATTTTATCATTTGAGTAATACCCATCCCGCGACCGCGAGGTTCGCAAACGCTATAGGCGTGAGCACCTTCCAGGCGAAACCCATCAGCTGGTCTACACGCACCCTCGGGAAAGTCCACCTCACCCACATCAAAACGGTTACGATGCCGTACGTCTTTATCAAGAACCACAATACCGGCGGCAAAAACGGCCCCTGCCACCCGCCGAGGAATAATGTTGCGGCGAGGGCGGAGACAATAAAAAGATTAGTGTATTCGCCGAGGAAGAACATCGCGAATTTCATCCCGGAATATTCCGTATGGAATCCCGCGACCAGTTCGGACTCGGCCTCGGGTATGTCGAACGGCGTACGGTTTATCTCGGCCGTCGCAGAGATGACGAATATAAGGAAAGCCAGCGCCATATTCGGATGGAAAACGAACCACATCTCTTTTTGCGCCTCGACGATCTTCTGCATCGAGAGGGTGCCGGCGAACATGACAGCCGTCACCACCGATATTATCAGCGGGACTTCGTAGCTTACTATCTGGGCGGCCGAGCGCATGCCCCCGAGGAGCGAATATTTATTATTTGAGCCCCACCCTGCCATGAATATCCCGAGGACGCAGACAGAGGTAAGCGCCAATATATACAGGATGCCGATGTTAAGGTCGCGCGGTATCAGGTCGATGCCGAACAGGCTGCCGAACGGGATGCAGACGAAGACCATGACAGACGGCACGACCGCGAAGAACGGCGCGAGCCACCAGACCGGTTTGTCGACTCCTTCAGGCGTGATATTTTCCTTTAAGAGGAGTTTTATGACATCCGCGACAGATTGCAATACGCCGTGCCAGCCCACCCTCATCGGGCCGTACCTGGTCTGGATATGGGCCGATACCTTGCGTTCCCACCATATAAGGAACATCGCCGAAACCGCGATAAATCCGAGGACCACCGCGCCGACGATCACCATGACTATAAAAGTAAGGATAGAGACCATTACCTGTCTATGTCCCCCATTACGATATCCAGGCTGCCGAGCACGCAGACGACGTCCGCGACCTTCATCCCCTTTACCAGTTCCGGGAGGACCGCGAGGTTGGAGAAAGAAGGGGAGCGTATCTTCAGGCGGTAAGGATATGTCGAGCCGTCACTCACGACGTAAAAACCCAATTCCCCGCGCGGCGCCTCAGTCCTCATATATGCCTCGCCCGGCTCCGGCTTGATGATCCGGCCTATCTTTACCGTCGGGTCGCCTTCGGGAAGGCCGCCTATCGCCTGCTCTACGATACGCAGGCTCTGCCTCATCTCCTCGATCCTCACCTTATACCTGTCCCACGAGTCACCGTTCGCACCGGTCGGGATATCGAAATTAAATTTGTCGTAACAGAGGTACGGCTCATCCTTGCGCAGGTCCCATTTGACGCCTGAAGCGCGCAAGTTCGGCCCGGTCACGCTGTAGTTTATGGCTTTTTCTTTCGAGAGGACGCCGATGCCCTTTGTCCTCGCGGTGAATATAGCATTCGAGCTGAAGAGGCTCTCGAGGTCGTCTATCTTCGGCCGCATGTATTTGACTATATATTTTATCTTTTCGTCCGTACCCTTAGGCAGGTCGAACTGGACGCCGCCTATCCTCATATAATTATACGTGAGGCGGTTCCCGCACAACTCATCGAAGAACTCAATTATTTTCTCGCGCTCGCGGAACCCGTAGAATAAGGGGGTTGCGAACGCGCCCAAATCCTGCACAAACGTCGTGATCCCGACGAGGTGGCTCGCGACCCTCTGCAATTCGGCGATTATCACGCGGATGTATTTCGCGCGGTCATTGACCTCGGTCTTCATTGATTTTTCTACGGCGAGGACGTAGCCCAGGTTATTCGTCATCGAGGCAACGTAGTCGAGCCTGTCGGTAAAAGGCATGAATTGGGTATAGGTGCGGTTCTCGGCTATCTTCTCGATACCGCGGTGAAGATAGCCGATGTTGATGATGCAATCGACCACAGTCTCGCCGCTCAATTTCAACTCAACATAAAGCACTCCGTGCGTCGACGGGTGCTGCGGCCCCATATTTACCCAGAATTCTTCGGTCTGTAGGTTTTCTTTTGCGGTTTCCATTTAATAGCGTTTCCTTCGCTTCGCTCAGGACTTCGGTTTCTTTATAAGGTCCGGGCTCGAGAAGTCCTTCCTAAGCGGATGCACGTCCCAATCGTCGGGATTCAATATCCTTTTTAGGTTCGGGTGGTTTAGGAATTTCACGCCGAAGAGGTCATAGACCTCGCGTTCGAGCCAGTCGGCCGATCTCCGGAGATTCGCGAGGCTCTCGATATTTAAGTCATCAAGCGGAAGCCGCGTCTTTACGGTTACGCAGGCATGCTTATCCATCGAATAGAATGTGTATATAAGTTCGATATCATCTTTTTTGTCTACGGCAGTTATGCAGTGGAGATTATCGAATCCCTCGCTCACAAGGCGGCGTGCCGTTTCCGGGAGGGCTTCCCTTGGTATCTCTATCTGTTTTTCTGGAGAGTCAGCGGCCACGTTTTTCATTCCTTATCTTTTCCTGGAGTTTCATCAGCCCGAAGAGGAGGTTTTCCGGGCGGGGCGGGCAGCCGGGTATGTGGACGTCGACCGGTATCCCGAGCGATTCGGTACCCTTGACGACAGAATAGGTATCATGGTAGAAGATCCCGCCTGAAACGGCGCAGTTTCCCATCGCGATGACATATTTCGGCTCGGGCATCTGGGCATAGAGCCGTTTCATGCAATCGCCCATCTTGATGCAGATAGTCCCGGCGACGATCATCACGTCGCACTGCCTCGGGGAGGCGCGGAATACTCCTGCGCCGAACCTGTCTATATCGAACCGCGAGGCCCCCGCCGCTATCATCTCAAAAGCACAGCAAGCCAGGCCGAAGGTCAAAGGCCACAAAGAGGAGGCTTTGCTCCATTTAAGGACACTTTCGCCGGTGGTAAGGACGATCCCGCCGCCCGGGAACTTCTCGATAAGCCCTGAGGCAGGTATCTTCTCGATCACTGCCATTCGAGGGCTCCTTTCTTCCAGGCGTATACGAGGCCGGCTATAAGGATGGAGATAAAGACTATCATTTCGACGAAGGCGACTATGCCCAGTTCGCGGAAGATGACCGCCCAGGGCACGAGGAAGAGGACTTCGACGTCAAAGACGACGAATATCAGCGCGATAAGGTAGTACCGGACATTAAATTGTATCCACGAGCTCCCCTTGACCACTTCCCCGCACTCATAGCAGGCCCTCTTGGCCGGGTTGGGGTCGCGCGGCCTAAGGAACCAGGAGACTATAAAGGCACCGGCAACAAAAGCGATCCCGAAGAGGAGGAATAACCCTACGTATCCGTAATCCGCTATCATAATCTGGTCTTAGGCTCCATGGACTGTCTTGCTGGTCATGATATTGGCTGGCTTGTATGATTATACAAAATACAGGGTCATGATGTCAAAGGTATAAATACCGGCCCGGCCCCCTAAATAATTCTTGACAAAAAGGGGATATATGTTATACTTAACTTCGTAGTAAATAAAAGATTAGAAATCCTATACCGCAACGGTTGAGTGATACTTCTAGCCTTGCGGTTTTTTTCTGTCGTTATTTACTATAATTCAAGAGGAAAGGAGGTTAGTAAATAATGGCAAAAGGTAAAGTTAAGTGGTTCAGCGACCAGAAAGGTTACGGATTCATTACTCCTGAGAACGGCAAGGATGTATTCGTACATCACAGCTCGATCCAGGGTGAAGGTTATAAATCTTTAACCGAGGGACAGGAAGTCGAGTTCGAGATCGAAAAAGGTCCCAAGGGTGAGCAGGCTACGAAAGTAGTAAAGCTCTAATCCTAGAGAAACCAAACGAATAGGGGGCATCTTACTTTTCAGTAAGGTGCCCCCTATCTTGTTCCCGGGCCTTGTTTTTTGCCCGGTAAACGTGTAGAATACGGGCCATGGCAAAGTTCAAACTCAAAAAGAAGACGCTTGTCTACGACGGCAGGATAGTGCGCCTCATCGTGAGCGACGGCCTGATAAGGGGCCGCAAGGCAAGGTGGGAGGTAGTCCACCATATCGGCTCGGTCGGAATCATCCCGTTCCTAGCTAAAGACAGGGTCGTGTTGGTGGAGCAATTCCGTTACGCGGTCGGCGAGAGGCTGCTTGAGATACCGGCCGGCACACTGCACAAAGGTGAAGCTCCTCTCGCGGCAGCGAAGAGGGAGATACAAGAGGAGATAGGTTACGCGGCCGGCAGGCTCGAGAAGATCAATATATTCTACCCTTCGCCCGGGGTCACGGATGAGTTTGTGATAATTTACAAGGCGACAGGCCTTAAGCCCTCCAAACTCGCGGCTGATTTTGACGAGGATATAAAGGTGAAAACGGTCAAACTTCACGATGCGTTAAGATACATAAAGGAAGGAAAGATAAAAGACGCGAAGACGATAATCGCGCTCTTACTTGTCGCGGAGGAGAGATGAAAGACGAATTCAACCTGGTCCGGATAATAGAGGATGTGGCTAAAAAAGACCTCCGCTATCCCGAGGAGGCCTATTTCTTCGTCCTCAAAGGGCTTAATTTTACGGTAGCGAAACTCGATAAACCCCGCCATGTGACAGGGCAGGAGCTTTCCGACGGCATGCGGCTTTATGCGATAGAGCAGTTCGGCCCTATGTCCAAAGACGTCCTCGAGCACTGGGGCATCACCCGGACGGAAGATTTCGGGAATATCGTCTTTAACCTCATAGAAGTGAAGCTCCTCGCCAAGACCGAGACCGATTCGATAGAAGATTTCAAGAACGCCTACGATTTCAAGAAGGCATTTGCCCGGCCTGTAGAATACAAAATAGAGTAGCCGCCCGCCCGCTAAAAATTTATTAAAAAAATACTTGACAGCATAACTGTTATGATATAAACTATTAATACAATAACAAATATAAGGAGATCCTCATGGCTACCGAACTGGACAGGTTGAATAACGAGGCGGTATTAAAGCTGGTGCGCATTTCCGAGGCGCTTGTAAAAGCCGGCGACAGGTTTTTCAGCAAATACGGGGTCACTACCGCCCAATATGACGTTTTGGTCATACTAAAGTATTCGGAGAAGAGGGTGACGCAGAGCGACCTGGGCGGCCATCGCGTCGTTTCCAGCTCGAACATTACCGGCATTATTGACAGGCTTGAGAAACTCGGCCTCGTGAAGAGGGAAGGCAGCGCAGATGACCGCCGGGTAAAATATACCGCGATAACACAGAAGGGAAGGGACCTGATAAAGAGGGTCGAGGAGAAATATTTCGATAACCTCAAACAGATCGTATGGTTCTTGGACGAAAAAGACAAACACGAGCTTACCGAGATCGTAGGAAGGCTCGAAAAGGGGCTAAAGAGGGCTGAAGATGCGCTCTGACAGGTTGGTTACCCGGGACGGTGTTGAGATTGCCTACGAGCATTTCAAGGCCGGCCACGATTCGCTCGTGATCATTTGTCCGGGATTTTTCAACAGCAAAGCCAACGGGGCTATAAGGCTGGCGATCGGGCTGGTTGAGGGTTCGCACGACGTGATCATCTTCGATTTTCGCGGGCATGGCGAGAGCGGAGGCAAATTCACCT
>JAQTVK010000063.1 GCA_028706795.1 Candidatus Omnitrophota bacterium
TGCTTTACGGGCGGGGATCTTTCAAAGGCGGTCAATAACGGGATCCGAGATGGATATAAAAAAGGTCGCCTGCGCAAATCAGTCGTCTCCGGCCCATTTTTAAGGACCAACACCAAAGATAACGCGCCTGCGGTCATACACGAGGAGATAGTCCCGGGGAACAGAGTGAGGATAACCGTCCTGCCCAAAGGGTTCGGCAGCGAGAACAAGACTGCGGTCAAGATGTTCAACCCGACCCAGGGCGTAGACGAGATCGGGTCGTTCATAATCGAGTCCGTAAGGAAAGCCGGCGCCGACGCGTGCCCGCCGTATATTATCGGCGTGGGCCTCGGCGGAACCGTTGATAAGGCATGCCTTTTGTCTAAAAAAGCGCTGATGCGGCCCATAGATAAACGCAGCGCAAAGCGCCATATCGCAGAATTGGAAAATGGATTGCTCAAGAAGATAAACGCCTTAAAGATCGGCCCGATGGGGTTCGGGGGAGGGGCCACCTGCCTGGGCGTCAATATAGAGGCATACCCTACCCATATAGCCGGCCTTCCGGCCTGCGTAAGCATATCCTGCCACGCGACAAGGAGCGCGACGGCCACACTTTAAAATGGTACGTTCTATCCAGTTACCTCTCAAAGATGACGTGATAAAAACTCTCAGGGCCGGCGACGAGGTCTTATTGAACGGTTATGTCTATACAGCCCGCGACCAGGCTCATTTCAGGCTGGTAGGGGCATATGCGAAAAAGAAGATGCCGTTGGATTTGCGGGGCCAGGTGATATATTATACCGGGCCTACCCCCGGCCGCCCGGGAAAAATCATAGGTTCATGCGGCCCGACCACTTCAAGCAGGATGGATTTCTTTACACCGCACCTCTTGAAGGCCGGGCTTAAGGGGATGATAGGAAAAGGTTCGCGTTCCGAAGATGTCAGGCGGGCGATAAAGAGGCATAAGGCGGTCTATTTCATCACTATTGCCGGCGCAGGGGCGTATCTTTCCAAAAAGATCACAGAAGCTAATCCGGTCTTGTATAAAGACCTGGGCGCGGAGGCTGTTTACAAATTGAAGTTAAAAGATTTTCCCGCGATCGTCGGGATAGACCCAAAGGGAAAGGAAATGTAGCATGATAAAGAGAACGGACGGCCGCGGCGCGGAATTCTTAAGGAAAGTGAATGTCACGCGGAACTATATGAAATTCGCCGAAGGGTCATGCCTTATGGAATTGGGCGAGACGAAGGTCATCTGCACCGCCTCGGTCGAAGAAAATGTCCCGATGTTCCTTAAGGGAAAGGGCACCGGCTGGGTGACCTCCGAATACGGGATGCTGCCGCGCTCATGCCAGCAGAGGGTGCAGAGGGAGGCGGTCCGGGGCGCGATCGGCGGAAGGACGCACGAGATACAGCGCCTTGTCGGACGTTCGCTCAGGGCTGTCGTCGATCTCCCGGCTTTAGGGGAAAGGTCTGTCTGGATAGATTGCGACGTGATACAGGCCGACGGCGGCACCCGCTGCGCCTCGATAACCGGGAGCTTCATCGCGCTCGCCGACGCGTTATCCTGGATGAAGAAGAAGGGGATGATAGCAAAAATCCCCATACTCGATTATGTCGCGGCCACCAGCGTTGGGATCATAAAAGGCGAGCCGGTCCTCGACCTCACTTTCCAGGAAGACTCGGGCGCCGATGTCGACATGAACATCGTAATGACCGGCGGGGGAAAGTTCATCGAGGTCCAGGGGACGGCCGAAGGCGAGCCCTTCGACGGGGAAGAGCTGCATAAATTGCTCGAACTCGCCAAGAAGGGAGTAGGCCAGCTTATCGATATGCAAAAGAAGGTGTTGGGCATTTAAGTGTTAGAGATAGTCATATCATCAAGGAACAAAGAAAAAAAGCGCGAGCTCAAAGCCCTCCTTAAAGGCCTCGGCATAAAAGTCCTCGACCTGAACGATCTTCCAGCCGCGCCGGATGTTAAAGAGACGGGAAAGACATTCGAGGCGAACGCCAGGCTCAAGGCCCTTAAGATAGCGAAATACACAAAGCGGCTGGCTTTGGCCGACGATTCGGGCCTTGTAGTCAAGGCGCTCGGCGGAAGGCCGGGAGTCCGCTCCGCGAGGTTCGCGGGGGATAAAGCGGACTATAGCGATAATAACCGCAAGCTGTTAAAACTTCTTAAGGATGTGCAGGGGCATAAGAGGGGGGCTAAATTCGTTTCAGTGGTTGCCCTTGCCGGCCCTGAGGGTATCAAGGGTGTAGTCAGGGGAGAATGCTCAGGCAGGATAACCCTTGCGCCCAAGGGCAGGAACGGTTTCGGCTACGACCCCATATTCTTTTCGCCAAAATTCGGCAAGACATTCGCGGAGCTCTCCGCTTCGCAGAAAAATTCGATAAGCCACCGCGGCCGCGCGCTCAAAAAAGCACGCGCCGTCATTCTTCGCCTCCGAAGATCCCGTTCTTAATATTATTGAATAGCTTATTTTGAAGGATCTTATTCAGACTCGGGAATTTGGGGTCAAACTTCGGTTCTTTTGTTGTCCCACTCAGTGTTATATTACCGAGATAATTACCTTCCTTATCTATTAAGAAGTCGCGAAATGGCCCAAGGGGAGAAGCCACCTGAAGAAGGCCTTTGTCGAAAGTTGCGGTGATCTGGAAATCGAGTTTGCCGTCGAAATCCATCGAGCCATTTCCCGTAAGGCTCATCTGTTCTGAGATCATCCGGGTATCTTCCGTATATACTTTTTTGTTCGCGATACTAAATGTTCCGCGAGCCTCGCCGAAGACTATGTTGCTTACCCCGGGTATATAAAGGATGTTCGCGATCCCGGAGAATACAGGCAACTCCCAAAAATGTCCGTCTTTTATCTCGAACCGGCCCTTGCCTTTCAGCGTCTCCAGGTTGCTCCCGAACCCGCCTAAGTCGGCGTTCGCCGAGAAACGTCCCTGCAGGTTTTTATCCTTTGCTTCGGTATCATTTTTCCACCTGCTGATATCGATATCCCGCACCGCGACCTGCACGACATACTGGGGATTCTGCTGGCTGAAATCGATGACCGCGTTCGCTGCCAATGTGCCGTCATACGGGTTGGCGGTGACGCGCGGGAATGTCAGGAACTTATCCTTGAACTTGGTCTCGAGATGGCAACCTGCGAATTTTAATTTTTTGATATTGATCTGCGGGGAATCGGCGATCAGGTCGGCCTGCCAGGTATCCTGGGCCTTTTGCCTTCCTTTAAATACGAATTTCAACGCTACGTCCCCGTCGACCTCGCTCTTTGTGAGCATCTCCGCTTGCTGCGGCGGCATAAATTTTTTCAGCTCCTCGAACGTCGTGTCAAGGCTGCCGCGCACGTCCAGCAAAGGGTCTTTGAAATCCGATATGGAACCGAAGACTGCCAGGTCGACGGCGCTTGATTTCCCTTCGAATTTATTAAGCAGGAGGTCCCAGGTCTCCTGTTTCTTTGTCTTTCCTTTGAACTCAAAAGAGGAAGAGAGGGAGGTGGCGGGATTGAGTTTATTGAAGAATTCCGCGTTCTCCTTCGGTAGATACCGGGATATCTCGCCTATCCTCGTCACGACCGTCCCCTTTACGCTAACGGCAGGATCCTTAAAATTCGCGTAAGACCCGGCGAGGTTGAAGACCGTATCCCTGTACCGCCCGTCGAATTTTCCGAACGTCACGGAATCTTCCAGGTACTTGAACGCCATCTTCAGTTTAAGGTCATCCGAGGAGAGGGACAGGTCGCACACCGGCGTTTTGAAATTGGTTATCTCGCCGCTCAAAAAGTATTTTTTGTCGTTAAAGAATGCCGAGATGTCCTTCAGCGCCATCGAATCCTGCTTGACGACGAGCTTCCCGTTTATCGATTTGACGGGCTTATCCAGGAAAGCAGCTTTTACGCCGCAATCCAAAAGTTCGGAAGTCACGACATAGGCCAGCGGGACCTTATCCTGCTGTTTCAGCATGCCGTTGACGTTAAGGGAGAGTTTACTTATCCCGCTGAACGTATAATCCTTAAGTTTCTCCTTCATCTCCGGCGTAAGCAGTTCGTTGAGCCGCGCGAGGTCCAGGCTGGTCTTCGCGGTCAGGTCCAGGTGGGGATTGGTATAGTCTTTTACCGTCCCGGAGAATACGCAGTCAAAGCCCTTGGTGAGCCCTTTAAGCAGGTCTGTCCAAAGTTTCGTCTCGTCGAAATATATCTTCCCGTTTATCCTGTCTATCACGCCGAAGACCGGCACTCCGGTGAGTTTCGTGTCGCGGAGCTGTGTGTCAGCCGTATATTTCAGGGGGACGCCCTTATCCTTAAGGTCGAACGTGAATTTGCCGTTCGCATCGACATCTCCTTTTACCGAAAAGTCTTTCGATACAAGCTCGGCCCTGGCCAGTTTAGCGGCGGCGTTTATCACGCACGGTATCTTCGCCTTGGTCTTGTCCCTGAGGTCCAGGGACATCTTTCCGCTCAGGTCGACGGCGCCTTTCGCGGTGTAATCCTCCCGGCCGAGGTTGAGCCCGGTCACCGACGAAACCGTCGCGACCGTCAGGCTGTTCTCATGGGAATAGGACGCACTGATGTTCCCGCTCAGGTTCCCGGCGAGGGTCTTGAACGGCATCTCCGCATAATACGGCTGGAATTCCGCAAGCGGTATGTCCTTAAGTTTGAGATTGAGCGTTGCGCTCTTTTTGACGGGATCGTATTGCCCGTCGGCCGAAAAGAAATTAGCCTGTTTTATGTCAAGCCTGGAATTCAACCTGTATTTGATCTTAAGCGGGTACGAGAGAGATACCTGGAGATCCGTATCCTTCAATTCTTTCCTGAAAGCCGGCGCGGTGGCGAGGTCCTCGAGCGCTATCCGCGCGTTGGATATGATGACGCTGTTGACGAGGGTGGTCATATCCCCGCCCTCGGATTTGGGCTGGTTAAGGAAAGCGAGCGACTGGAAATTCCATTTATCCTGGTCATCTATGGTAATGGCCATTTTTGGCGAATCGATCCTTACCGACGAGATCACCAGCTTCTTTTGCTGGAGGAGGGGGATATAGAGGATGTTCAGGTAGAGCTTTCCGACCTCCAGGAACTTCCTTTTGTATTTAGGGTCGTCGGAGATCGCCAGGTTCCTCAGGACGATGCCCCTGAACGGGTTGTAATAGACGCTCTCAAGGGTCACCTCCCGGCCCGTCGCCTTCGTAAGGTAATCGATAATAAGCGATTTGCCTTTCGTGGGCATGATATTCTCGTTGACATACCAGAGCCCGATAGAGGCCAGGACGACAAGCAATATGAATAAGAAGAATATCTTCCGTAAAAAGGGGATGCCTTTGCGTTTCGGTTGTTCCTGCATGGTTTATATTCTAATAAAACAGCGGCGGCTTTGCAACCTTAATTAAAAGGGTTTGACTTTGCAAGGGGGAATTGGTAAAATCTAAATGGCAAATTTCGTTCGCTCCCCGACGATTGGGAGCGTTTTTTAATCTTCGGGGCGTAGCGCAGTTTGGCTAGCGCGTCTGCTTTGGGAGCAGAAGGTCCTCGGTTCAAGTCCGAGCGCCCCGACCATATAAAGGGAGTTACAGAGGGGAAAGAGCGTTTCCCCTCTGTCATATTGACATCTATAGCGGAAGGAAAAGGAGTAGCCCTCGCTAAATGATGTAGTGGGCGCTGAGGAAAAACCATCAGGGTTTTTCCTCAGGGAGCAACGCCCCAATTTAGTATGCAGCGTTGCGACGCGCCTGTAGCTCAGCTGGATAGAGCACCTGCCTTCTAAGCAGGGTGTCGGGCGTTCGAGTCGCCCCAGGCGCGCCATGAATTAAGAATTAGAGATGTGGTGGGTGTAGCTCAGTTGGTTAGAGCACGGGACTGTGGCTCCCGTTGTCGCGGGTTCGATCCCCGTCACCCACCCCATTTTTTGTAGTAACGTGTTGAGATTGGAGAATCTCTAATGAATAAGCAACCCACAAGGTTGAGCAAGATCTTCGGCAGCGGTCCTTTCGGGTTGCTGATCAGCATTATATTGTTCTTCGTTGCGAATTGGCTCAACAAACGAATTGATCTTCCTCCATTATCAAATAATCAGTTTCTCCTGAATTCAATATTCTTCGTTTCGATTTTAATGACGCTGGCCATGATAATTTGGAGTGTTGAATCATTACCCACGACTGATAGAGGTAATAAACTTTGTATCACCGGCGCATTTAAGTATGTTCGCC